>JAQGPB010000206.1 GCA_028293265.1 Pedosphaera sp.
CCCCTGCCGGCAAGTGATGATTCCCATGGCTTTGGAGAGCTCTGGATCATCCGGATATGCATCGCGTGCCTTGAGAGCCAGTTCAAGAGCGCGATTGTCATTGCCTGGTTCCTGCGCATAAGCAATCGCCAGGTGCTTTTTTGCGGGAATAAAATCGGGGAAACGGGACAGCACCTTTTCGTATGTGTTCTTTGCAGCGGCAAAATCCGACTTTTGCTTCTGGCTTGCACCGAGGGCCATAAGCCCGGGCACGTATGCGGGATCCAATTTCAGGGTTTGCTCAACACTGGCAGCAGCAGCGGTCGCGGCGGCCGGATTCTCGGCCAGGGGTGCAAAATCCAAAAAACGTCTGGCTTCGGCGGCGCGCGAAAAGCCTGGGTCGGCGCGCAAGGCGTTTTGCATCCCAACCATGGCTTCCTGAACCCGGCCGACACTATAGGCCGACTGCGCAACGTCAAACATCAATTCCAGGTTATGAGGCAACTTCCGAGCGGATTCCTGAAGCAGGTTCAGGGAAAATTTGTAATCGCCACTTATAAAGGCCAATCGCCCATATATCCGGGAAACCTCTGCATCATCAGGTGCGAGATTGTAGGCTGCCTTGGCCAGGCTCAACGCTTTCTGGGTTTGATCCGGGCGCACGGAATAAAGCCGGGTCAGCTCCATCAATGCCCGAACATCCTTGGGAAATACTTTCAAACGCGCCTCATAAGCGGCGATGGCTTTATCCGCGCTGCCTTCGCGTTGATAAATCTCGGCCAGCCGGTTCCAAGCCTCTGCGTCGCCAGGTTGGCTCGCCACCCGCTTTTCGAGAATGGCGCGCGCGTCAGCACCCGCAGTCTTGGGATCAACGGCCAGAATGGTCAGGCAACGGTTGGCTTCTTCCTTGTCGGGAAAATCGTCCTTGGACTGCGCGGCGTATTGGAGCGAAGTGCGGGCTGCTGCTTCATCCCCCATCATATAACGTGTCAGCCCCAGATGAAGTTGAACATCCGGCAAGCTGGACAATTTTGAGGCGCTTTCTTGCAACAGGCTGTCCGCTTGATCGTAATCCCTGCGCTTGTAGCAAATCCAGCCCAGCGTGTCGGCGATGAAAGGATTATTGGGATTCAATTCCTTGGCGTGGCGGGCCAAATCAAATGCCTTTGGCAGTTGCCCACGCCCGGAATAGAGAACGGCAAGATTATTCATTGCGTCGCTGTTCGCAGGACTTGCTATGAGCACCTTTTCGTAAGCATCCCGCGCGGCGTCATAATTTTTCAAGCGGTCCTGGGTCTCTGCCAGCAGCATCAAGCCGCCCGGCTGGTCCGGATGTTTCGCCAGCAAATGCTGCGCGGCTTCCAACGCCTGCCGTGGCTGGTTGGCTGCATTGTACGCGTTACCCAGCAACAAATAACCCTCGATAAAGTCCGGATTTGCCTCGGTTGCCTTCCTCAGAACTTCTGCGGCTTGTTTCATATCGCCTTGAGCGAGATGAATCTTTGCGAGCAGCAAACTCGGCCGCGGCGACTTGGGATCCTTTTGCACCAAATTCTGGACGCGTTCCATGGCGGTGGAATACCGGTGCTCGCCCAGATCCAAGTCGGTTAATTTTTCGATTGAGTTCAGGTTGTTCGGCTCCAATTCCAGGGATTTGTGGAACTCAGCGCGCGCTTCTTGTCCCCGATGTTGCTCCATGAGCAATGATCCCAGCAGGAATGGCGTCAGAGCATTGGTAGGATACGCTTCTTCCAACTGCTGGTACGTTTTCAGGGCTTCCTCCCAGTTCCCTTGACCGCGGCAGGCTTCAGCCAGCAAAATTCTGGCCGGAACCAACTGAGGTTGCTGCCGCACCAACTGCCGCAGCAAAACACTTGCCGAATTGAAATCACCTTTGGCGACTTTGATTTGCGCCAGCATCAGGCTGGCTTCAATAAACTCTGGGTTCAGCGCCAAGGCTTGGTTCAGGCTCGTGATGGCTCGGGAGCTGTCCTTGGCTGCATTGCAGGCCAACGCCAGCTGGTAAAAGCCTTGGGGCAGCTTGGGGTAAGCCCGCGTCAGCCTTTCAAATTCCGCAACCGCCCCGACCGGTTTGTCTTGGGCCAACGCCAGCCGTCCTTTTAAGAACAGTCCTTCAAGGTTTTCAGGGTCAGAGGCCAGCACCCTGCCCAGATAAACTTCGGCTTGATCGTATTTTTTTTCACCCGAGGAAATTCCAGCCAAAACCAGCAGAGCCGGCAGGAAATCCGGCGCCTTTTGAACCGCATCCTCCAAAATTTTGCGCCCAGCCGCGGAATCACCGGTCTGGATTTTAAACTGGGCGTAGTTCAGCCGGACTGGGGACCGGACCGGAGAGGATGACACAGCCGTATTGAAAGCTTCATCAGCCTGTTTCAACGCGTTCTGCGACCAGTAATAAGTTCCCAGGGAGGCGTATCATGCGCCGACGTTAGGATCTGCCAGCTTGGCACGGGCAAAAGCCTCCCCGGCGGTTTTGATATCACGCTGGCGCAGTGAGAGATTGCCCAAGGCCACCTCGACCGCCGCGCGTTTGGCCTGTGGAATGGCCAGTTTTTGCAAACGCTGCCGGCTCGCATCAATGTCCTTGGGTGTGGTGGAAGCGTCGGCCAGGAGCAAGGGCGCCTGCTCGTCCTGCGCCCGGCGGTCGAGGATGAAATTTGCCTCCCCCCGTGCCTCTTTGAATTTCCCAAGGTGAAGGTAAATCAGCCCCAATTGATAGCGGAAATCAAGATTGTTGGTATCCCATTTGCATGCTTGAACCAATGCGCCATAAGCGCGGCTTAGGCGACCCTGCTCCAGAGACATCGTGCCCAGCCGTTCGTAGGCAAGCGCCTTGGTGGCGTCCACCTTGGTCTGGTCAATCCGCAGCGTGTTAATATATTCAATTTCCGCCTTGTTATAATCACCCGCTGCGTAATGACGTTCAGCCCGCTCCATGTGCCGGGCGCGCTTGGCTTCCTTCGAGCATCCCCCCGTAATTCCCAGAAGGGCAATTACGGCCGACACGAAGACAAGATGTCCCAGTTTTTTCATAACATTCAACTCAATCAGCAATTTGGGCGGACTTCGACTCTTTTTTTCGCGCTTCAGACCGGTACAGGAACGTCAACAGGGCAAAAAATGGCATCAACGACAATGCAAAAAATATCGGCCCCCCTTTGTGATGGATGGGCGAATCAATCATCTGTGGCCCAAAGTGTACACAAAGCTGACCGATGGTAAAGATGCGAAAACCATTTCGCAGAAGGGCCAGCGGCAGCACTGCCAGCGCCAAAATGGTGCGGCTTCGCGGCGAGCGCAGGAACAAATAACCCGCGATCAGACTCGTGAGGAACAGGATCAGGGTGGAATGAATGCCACTGCATTCCGGCGCAACCCGGATTGGAAGCACGGGCAGGTTAAAGATCAGATCATCTCTGAAAAACGGCATGCCCGACAGCCGGAACATGCCGTCCGCCGCGTACGCCGAACCATATTGCAGAAAAGTCTCAATCCCCTCCCGCAGGAACACGGGCATGGGCACGATGAACACGAGCATTGCCAGAGGAAAGGCACAGGCCCGCATGGTTTCCCGCCCCAGAAACATAAATGCCGCGCCGAGAATCGACAGAAGCAATGCCAGCGCGGCGAGCGTCAGATCGTCCTCGGTTGCGAATTGCGAGCCAGAATGGACCGCCATGAGATGGCCGGCCAGCACCGCCATCCCCGCCGCTGCGATCACCATGCCCGTGCCGCGCCAAGGTGCGGAATCAGCCGGCAGATCCTCCCTTTTCATATGGATCAAATACCCGGCAATGAAAGGCACCAACAGGATATAAGAATCCAATTCGCTTCCCCACGCAAACACGGCCAAATGATACAACGGCAGGCAGAAGCAGACCACGAGGAAGGCCGTCGCCACCAGAAATGATTTCCATTGGCCAAAACCCATGGCCGGTGTCGTCATGGCAAAAGATGATTCCGGCTTTATTGTGGGCAGGTTGTCCTTCATGCGGCAAGTCTTTCGGTCTCCATACTCCGGTTTGAAATTTAAACTTTCGATGTTCGGCGCCAAACTTTGGCATCAGACGAGAGCATCTCCCGTGCTTAAAACGAATATCCCAGTTGCAGACCGTATTGGGTGCTTGCGAAACTGAACCCTGCTGCGCTCGACGAGTTCACGCTATATTGGTGGGTCAGCGCTATGGAGGCACGCTTCAATAACGCCCAACTCAAGCTGGTCGAGATGGAATAAGAAGTATCGGAGCGGTTCACGTTGATGCCTGCCGCGGAAGCGACATATTCATTATCACCGTAAGAACCGGCGACGGAGAGGGAAAACCGCTTGAGGATCTGCTGGGTCAAGGTCACGCTAAGACTGGTGCTTATCGAGGCCTGGTTTTGAAGCAACGAGGGAGTGATTCCCCGGTCAGCACTCAATGAGATCGCCGTGTTTCGAAATGCCTGGTACTGGAACGATGCTCCAAAGGTGGGCGTGATCAGATCGGGGAGGCCACTGCCCAGATATTGCACATCTGCAACGCCCCCATGCACCACAAGGCTGGATTTGTTGGCGATTCGCCAACTGAGACGAGCCTGCAAGGATTCGTTCGACAAGTCGTTGCCCGCGCTCACCGCACTATATCCGTAGGTGACGCCGAGTGCGCCATCCAGTCGCGGCCAGAATTGATAATTCAACCAATCCGAAGTGGACCAAGTATCTGAACTGGTGAATCCAGTTACAAGTGAAATGCTCTGGGAAACTCCAAAATCCATCGAAAATGCACTGGTGAAGCGATGTGAGGCGCTGAGCGAGGTGGAATAACCCTGAATGGATGTTTGAGCCCCCGTTTCGACGTTTGGCGCATCGGAAGTAGTAAAGCCCTGCGAAAACCCCAGGGTCCAGTCATCATAGGAAGTGCCCCAGGTCAGGGTCGCCGAATGGCCGAGCGAGTCGGTTAATTGGTGGTTCGAATAATAAGTGAGCGAGGCATCATAATCCAAGGTCCAGTGCGTTCCAATGGTGAAGAGCATGCCGGCAGTGAATGTTTGCACCACCGAAGCCTGCTGCTGTCCGGGGGCGGATTGAATGCCATCAGCATATAAAAGTTGATAGGTGGCATGCGGTCTCAGCGTCACCGGCCCCCAATGCCACAGATCTGAAAATCCAGGCAATGGTATCTTCCCGACCCCCGGCTGAAGCCAGCCCAAACCTTCGTTCTGTTGCTCCTCCTGCATTGCCGGCGGCGTGACCGAATAGCTTGGTGGAGGCACCATCAAAACCTGCTGCGCCTTGGCCGCGGCCGCGCTGCCAAACAAGCAGAACAGCATCGCACCCGCGCGGCCACATATGCCCGGTCTGTGGGTGCGTTTGGGCGGGCTCACTTTGTAAACCCACCCGCGTTGCGATGACAGGCGCGACGGCCCCAATTTGTTTGCATCATGCCTTCCAAACCTGGCCGGGTTTTGTCTTGATTCCGGCCATGGCGTTTCTGGTGTCAATAATACATTCCGTCCAATCGGACAATTCCTGATAATTGATCGCCTGATGGTGCGTGGCAATGATGACGGCATCGAAGCTTTTAATGGTTTCCTGATTCCACGCCACCGAACGGGTTCCGGCCCAATGCGGGTGTTCCCGCGTTTTGGGGACCACTCCCACGAAAGGATCGTAATAAGACACATC
>JAQGPB010000212.1 GCA_028293265.1 Pedosphaera sp.
CGGTCACAGGGCCGGGCCTTTTGGGAAATGATCGGTTACGAAGTCATGGGGCCGCTGCATCACGCCTATGTTTCATGGGTGATCGCCCGCGCCGCCAAACTGGGGTTGAAAAAACTTTTCTTCCTCGCGCGCGACGGTTTCAACCTGCTGAAAACTTTTGATCTCATCAAAAAACAGAACGGCCTGGAAATGGAGGCCGAATATCTGTTCGCGTCAAGGCGGCTTTGGAATTTCGCCCGCATTGACCGGCTGGACGAGGAAAACCTGAACTTCCTCGTGGTGCCCAATCCCCTCATGCGCGTGCGTGATTTTCTCCAGCGCATTGACATTGATGCGGAACCCCACGAAGCCCTCGCGCGCAACATGGGCTTCAAGGGCCTGGATGAACGGGTGACCACCAAGACCGGCGGATTCAAGTCGGAAGCCCATCAGGAGAACATGCGGCGGCTGATGCGCGCATTTGAGGGGCAGATCGTTGACCAAGCGCGGCGGGAGCGGGAAATCTTGGTGCGCTATTTCAGCGATGTCGGGCTGCTGGGCGAGGGCGTGGGCATCGTGGACATCGGCTGGCATGCCTCCTCCTCACGCTCGTTGCAGATGCTTTTGGCGCAATCGGGACACCATCGCCGGATTCCGGCTTTCTATTTTGGCACCTGGATTTATGCCCAATGGGTGCTGGAGGCCGGCTGCCATTATGAGTCGCTCTTCATGCACCTGAGCCAGCCGCTCTATCGTTCGTGGATCGTGATGGAAGGTGTCGAGCTCATTGAGGCATTTTTTTCCGCGCCCCACCCGACCATCATCAGCATCGAAAAGCAGGACGGCACCTGGCGGGCAAAATATGGCGAGCCTGAAACCGACGCGTCCACGGAGGCGGCGCTGAAAATCGTGACCGGGGCGGCGTTTGAATTCGTCCAGGATGCGCAGGCCATCTGCCCGAAGCCGCACGAAATCAGCCCGCCGTATGGTTATCTCGAAACGACCTTGGAACGGCTGTTGCGTCATCCGACGAAGGATGAAGCCACGGCGTTCGCGGCGTTTTCCTGGCGCAACACCTTCGGCGGCACCGGCCCCATCCGGCACCTGGCCAGCGTGCCCTCCTATTGGAACCGGATGGCGCAACCGGACGCGTTGCAGGAGGCGTATGACCACTGTTACTGGAAGAAAGGCTTTCTCGCCCAGCTCAGCGCCAAGGCCAGGGAGTACATCACCGTCTGAACCGGCGAATCCCGCTTTCATGGATACCAAAACTCCAGCCCCGCCCCCGAAGGATGAACCCGCCGGTGAAAGGCTTCTGCTTTTTTCGCTGGCTGATTTTTGGAGTCTCATCGAGCCGTTGCTGATCGCGGCCGCGCCGAAAAAAATTTGCGAGATCGGCCTCGGCCAGGGGGATTTCACGCGGTTGGTGCTCGGGTTCTGCGCGCGAAATAACTGCCATTACGCCGGAATTGATCCGGGGCAGGATGGCGCCCTGGCGAACTCAAACGCCGAAGCTCAGGCGGAATTTTATCAGCGTCCGTCCCTGTCCGTCCTGTCCGAACTCCCGGCGCAAGACGTCTATTTTGTGGATGGCGACCACAACTATCACACGGTGCTCAACGAACTGCGCTTGATCCGGCGCTGGCCGGAAAACTGGCCGTTGGTGATTCTGCACGACGTCGGCTGGCCGTGGGCGCGCCGTGACCATTATTACGCGCCGGAGACGATTCCCGAGGCGTTTCGCCATCTCCATTCCCCCAGCCAAGGCGTGATCACGGATAGCAACGAATCCGGCCAGAAAGAGCCGGGCAAACTCGACGGGCTTTACCAATGGCTGGTCGGGCGGAACGAGCCTGGTTTGCGGGAAGGCGCGAACCAGAGCGCCACCAAAGGGTACGATGCCGCCATGCAGGAGGGCGGGCCGCGCAACGGCGTGCTCACGGCCATCGAGGATTTTCTCCGGGAACCATTCAACGAAGGTTGGAAACTCGTCACCATTCCGGCGGTGTTCGGGCTGGGGATTCTTTATGCGCCGCAAAAGTGCGCGCCGGCAATCGCGGATCACGTGGGCCGGTTGGAAGCCTCGGTTGCGCCGTTAAAACCGTTGCTCGCATTGCTGGAACGAAACCGGTTGGAACTCTTCGCGAAACACCTCGGCCACGTGGAGCAACTGGGCGCCGTTCATGAAAATTATTCCAAATTGGACGCGCACGCGGCTGCCTTGCTCGGCAAGTTCAACGACTTGCTGCGCGCCTATGAGGGGTTGGACGCCTACTGCCAGACGCTGTCGTCAAATCTAAAAGCCGCGCAACAGCAAGCCGGCGAGTTGAAAGAAAAGCCCGAGGGCGGCCAGCCGCTGATAAACTGAACTGTTTCCTGCCTCGGCCCGTCCGCTAAAATCAGTTTTATAACACTCAAGCAAATTGGCCGGTCAGCCGATATCTTGAATGACAACACCAGGAGGGCACCGCTTGTCTGGTTCCGGTACACCGGTTGTACGCTTTTCTGCCAGAATTTACATTTACAGGACAGGAGAAACTCCGATCATCCGGCAAATGTCTCACGAATCATGGCGCTGGCTTGATCTGAGACGGGTTTAAACACCATGGCAACCATCCTGCTTTTCACCCGGCAGGATGACAAAAGTATTTGTAAACGGGCCGGCAAAGCCGGCTTCGATCACGCAATTCGTGTATCTGTGCCTGGTCGCGATATGGATTTCCTGCTGCGCCGCCGCCCGGGGCCAGACAGCGGCCACGCTCGGCTGGACTGCTCCGCCTGATGCCTCCGTGACTGGTTTCTATCTTTACTACGGCAACGCAAGCCAGATGCTTTCCACCAAGGTGGATGTCGGCACCAACACGATGTTCACCATCACGGGCCTGACGCTGGGCACGAACTATTTTTTCGCCGTTTCAAGTTACGGAGCAGACGGACTGGAGAGCGCGCTTTCCACGGAAGTACAGCTTACGGTGCCCTTCACCATGTTTTTTAACGGCAATGCCAGCCTGGGCAGCGGTGTGGAATACTTGGAGTTCCCGGATCAGGTTGTTTTTGGATACTACGATCAAACGGGCTACCCGTGGGTCTATCACTTTGACATGGGATTCGAGTATGTGATCAATGCCGGCGACCAGCAGGGCTCGGTCTATCTCTACGACAATAGCAGCCAAAGCTTTTGGTTCACCAGCCCGGCGCTCTTTCCCTATCTTTACGACTTCAAGCTGAATTCCTGGATTTACTATTACGCGGACACCACGAAACCCGGCCGCTACACTTCCAATCCTCGATACTTCTACGACTTTAACCTGGCCCAGGTCATCACAAAATAAAAAGGCGCAACCGAACGCCGGCGTTCGTCAGTGATTGATCCTTGATTCTGCTCCACACGGAGCGCGGGTCTCTGACCCGCAGCAACGGGGTGACGGCCAGCGCGTCAGAACAATTCAAAGACGTCCTGACTTTCGGACGTTCCTGCGGGTCACCGACCTGCGCCCTGCGCCTCCGTGCGCATCTCATGGGCGTGTTGCCCAATCCCCGGAGCGCGGGTCTGTGACCCGCAGCAATGTGAAAACTTGCGCTGAGCCGCGCATTTACGAAGCCCATTCGCCCGCCTGCCAATTCTTTTCCCTGTTTTCTGATTTGGGCAACACGCCCTTGAGATACGCCCTTTCGACAGAGGATTGCCATCAAGCGCCGCGCAGCGGGACGCGCTGCCGAATGGGGCGAAATCCTCCAGCTATTTTTTGCCGTAAATTTCGCCCGGCGGTTTGAGTTGCGGCTCCGTGATTTTAAAGCTGTTGCCGCCATCCCGGGCCGAACGGAAGAAGCACGATTGATAACCCTCGTGGCACGCCGCGCCGATCTGCTCCACCTGGATCAGCAGCGTGTCGCCATCGCAATCAAACGCGATGTCCTTGACGGCCTGCGTGTGGCCGCTGGTCTCGCCTTTCATCCAATATTTTTGCCGCGACCGGCTCCAGAAATGCGTCTTGCCCGTCGCGATGGTGGATTCGAGCGACGCGCGGTTCATCCAGGCCATCATCAGCACGCGCCCGGTGGATTGCTCCTGGATGATGGCGGGAACCAGGCCGTCGGCGTTAAATTTCAAATTGTCGTATAGGCTCATTTTCCAAATTTCGTTGCCTTCAGATTATCAGGTTTTCCGCCATTTGCGAACAGGAAGTTTTTGCGGTTAACGGTTCGGCGAAGGCGCATGTTGGCACCAGAACCTCTGCCGGAGCGCGGGTCTGTGACCCGCAGCAGTGAAGTGACGATGGACGCGTACGAATCTATCCAGGGCACCCCGGTTTTCGGGCGTGCTGCGGGTCACAGACCCGCGCTCCGCTGAAGGCGGCAGGGCTTCCGTGGCCCGCCTGATCACTCCCACTCAATCGTCCCCGGCGGCTTGCTCGTGATGTCGAAGCAGACGCGGTTGACGCCCTTGACTTCGTTGATGATGCGGCTGGAAAGTTTTTCGAGCAGATCGTAGGGCAGTTTTACCCAGTCGGCGGTCATGCCGTCCTGTGATTCGACGGCGCGCAACGCGATGGTGTAATCGTAAGTCCGTTCATCGCCCATCACGCCCACGCTCCGCACTGGCAGCAGCACGGCAAAGCTTTGCCAGATCTTGTAATACCATCCGCTCGCCTTCATTTCCTCCACCACGATGGTGTCAGCCTTGCGCAAAATGTCGCAACGACGCGGCGTGACCTCGCCCAAAATGCGCACGGCCAGACCCGGCCCGGGAAACGGCTGGCGCAAGACAATTTCGCGCGGCAGGCCCAATTCCAGGCCCAGCTCCCGCACTTCATCCTTGAACAAGCATTTCAACGGCTCGACCAGTTTAAAGCGCATCTTTTTCGGCAGCCCGCCGACATTATGATGGCTCTTGATCATCGCGGCCGGATTGCCGCCGATGGGCACCGACTCGATCACATCGGGGTAAAGCGTCCCCTGCGCGAGGAACCGCGCCTGGCCCGCGCGTTTCGTCGCTTCCTCAAAAACCTCGATGAACGTGCGGCCGATGATTTTGCGTTTGCGCTCGGGATCGGTCACGCCCTTGAGCCGGCGCAGAAAAAGTTTCGAGGCATCCTCATATTGCAAGCGCATTTTGAAATGCCGCTCGAAAACTTCGCGCACCACGCCGGCTTCGCGTCCGCGCAACAGGCCGTTGTTGACGAAAATGCACGTCAACTGGTCGCCGATGGCCTTGTGCAGCAAGGCTGCGGCCACGCTGGAATCCACCCCGCCGCTCAGGCCGAGAATCACCTTTTCCCCGCCCACCTGGCTGCGGATCGCGGCGACCGCCTGGTCAATGTAATTGTGCATCGTCCAGTTTTTGCCGCAGCCACAGATGTTGTGGACAAAATTGGTGATGATCTCCCGTCCTTGCGGCGTGTGCGCCACCTCAGGATGAAATTGCAGGCCGAACATCTTGCGCGCGCGGTCCTCGATGGCGGCATAATCCGAGTTTTCCGTGATGGCCACCGATTTGAAGCCGCGCGGAAGCTTCGTGAGCTTGTCCGCGTGGGAATTCCAGACTTGCAGCGTCTCCGGCAGGTTCGCGAAGAGCGGGCAGAAGCTGTCCTTCACCTGCAACGTGCCCTTGCCATATTCCCGCTTGAGACCCTTCTCAACTTTTCCACCAAGATATTGTGCAAGCAACTGGATGCCGAAGCAGATGCCCAATATCGGCATTCCCAGCTTGAAAATTTTCGGGTCTGGCAGCGGGGCGCCCTGGGCATAAACGCTGGCGGGGCCGCCCGAGAGAATCAGCCCCTTGGGCTGGAGCGCGAGGATTTCCGACGCGGGCGTGTCGTAGCGGAGGATGATCGAATAAACGTTGCACTCGCGAACCCGGCGCGCAATGACCTGCGTGTATTGGGAACCGAAGTCAAGGATGACAATTTGTTCGTTCATGCGAAATGAAAACAGAGCGCCCGCAGTTTTGGCGAGAAAAAAATGGCGTCGGCGCGGAAACCGCCCAAGGCCGGTTGCAAATGGCGAACCGCTATTGGTTCACAACCTTCACCGTCCCGCTCCCCGCGTCGTAAAAGAGCTTCATGCCGCGGGGTGCATCGGGAATTCTGTTGATCAGCTTGGCGTCCACCAATTCGTTCAAATCCTTCGGAAACCGCCCTTCGTTCACGTTGAAGATCTGGATGGCCTGGTTAAGCGACGCGATATCCACCGCCTTGATCGCGCGATTCTGGCCGTTGCCCAGCGCGCCGACATAATCGGCCGGGGCGTTCATCGGGCTGCTGCCGGGAGCGTTCGGGGCCGAGGCGGTGTTGCCTGCATTTTTATCGCCGCAACCGAGGAGCAGCGAAACTGCCAGCAAGGAAACATGAACGGGTGCTTTCATGAAGGAACTCTAACCGGTAATTGAAAAAATCCAAGGGGAAGATGGTGCGTGAAGGGGCGCGGCTCAGTTGCTTGCGGCGGAGCGCGGGTCTGCGACCCGCCGCAACGCACTGACGACGGTGGCGCGGGTCAAGTCTGGCACCGCCCCGGCATTCGCACGTTGCTGCGGGTCACAGACCCGCGCTCCGGCCGGGGGGCGTGGTTGCATCCGCCTACTTGTTGGTCGAAGGCATGGAAGGAGCGGTATTCGTGCCGGAGGAAGTCGATGAATTGTCAGCCGGACTGCAACCCGCCAAAACCAAGCCGCTCAGGACGCACAATAATAATATAAGGGATGATTTCCTTTTCATTGAAGCATTGTAGCACAATAAGTAAGAAATATATATGGGGTGTTCAACGATTGAAAACCAGCCGCCACCACTTTGCGCTTTTCCGCAGCCGTTCCTCCCTGCTTCTGACCATTTGCAGTTAAAACTGAATCTTTCCCGGTCAACTCACGGTTTTAACGACCGGCACCGCACAAACACACCTGTAAAATAGGCGATGTAATAACTTGCCAGCAATCCGAACAAGAACAGCGTCAGCGCGCTTTGACCGACCTTGGCATAAGTCAGCCCGGTCGTTTCCGAAACTGAATACAGCTTGAACATCCGGCAGAACAGCCGCACCACCAGCAGGACCGACAGTGCCACACCGATGTAAGTGTTTGGAGTGTAAAAATGACCTTCCGGCGTCGCCTCGAAACGAGTCAGGCGCAACCCCACCAAAGCCAGCGGCACGCCCAGCACCAACCCTGCGCCAAAGCCGAGCATTAATTCCGTATGCAGCAACGAAATCGCCCCGAACAGCAAGGCCACCACCGCGAAAATGACGATTCGCGCGATCATTCGCTTCGGCTGCAATGGTTGCCGCCCGATGTTGCGACGGACCCGTTGAATCATCCTCCAGCCGACAAATCCCATCAGCAGCAGCGGGACATAAGTGGACGGTTGTGAATTGATGGCCATGTCATTTGAAATTGACGGGACAAAATAGACCCGCGTCCGCCCTGCGAGGCAAGCACTTTCCCTTAACCACGGCGCCGACTCCCTGAATTTGTGGGAGGCAGGCAACAACGCTTTGGCCAAATCACGGAACGCCAGCAGATGAGCTTGCTGATTTCTTCACTATGCGGAGCGCATCTCGTGTTCAGGAGGTATAATCGTATCTATTTGAGGCGCAGATATTTGCATCCTTAATTCACTGAAATTCCCCGATAAACGTCACTTGTCCCCCTTTTCGCCGATGAAACCCTCAAACCCTTTTTCCAAAAAGCTTTTGTCCCCGCCCGTTTTCTATTTGCCGGGCTGACGTTTTCCAACCAAGGTTCCCAATATGCTGAAAGCCAGTTTCTCCGTCCTGTCGGTCCGCAATTTGGTGTCCGGTTTGTGCCTCTTGATTTTCTGGGCGAACCCGGTCCCGGCACAGACAAATGAAACCAATTCCGCCGATTACTCCTTCATGGTCGCCGGTGACATGCGCGGCTTTCTCACTTCGGACAAGCCGGGCAAGCGTTATTTCGACGGCGCTTGCGAGGCGATGAAGCGGGTCGGCCCCGGCGCTTTCCTGCTCAGCCCTGGCGACTGCGATGCCGCCGCCGCCACCCGCGCGGTGATGGACCAATTTCTGGGCTCGAATTATCTCTGGTATCCGCTGGTGGGAAATCACGACGCCGAAAAGCCCGCGAACCTGGCCTGGTTCCATCAATGGGCCAAGGCGGGCATTCCGCACCTGGTGCGCTCCGGCCCCGCAGGCAGCGAAGAAACGACTTTCTCGTTCGATTACGGGAATTCGCATTTCATCTTGCTGGATGAATATTTTGATGGCCATGTCACCAGCGCGGCCAACTCCGCAGACATTGGCGGAACGACGCTCGCGTGGTTGGAACAGGACCTTGCCGCCACCCGGCAACCGGTCATCTGGGTGAGCGGCCACAAGCCAATCGAGTCGCTGCCGGACATGGACACCGGCTACGTCCGGCATGCCGGCGAATCCATCACCGCGAATGCCGTGCGGCGTGAGCAGTTTTTGGAATTGCTCCGGAAATATCATGTGCGTGGTTACATTTGCGGCCATACGCACAATTCTTCCATCGCCAAGGTCAAGGGCGTCTGGCAATTGGATTCCGGCCATTCCCGCGGGGGCCACATCAATCCCAAGACGGAATCTCCCAGCACGTTCCTCAAAGTGCACGTGACCGGGGCGCGGGTCGCGGTGGATGTTTACCGGGCGGACAACGATGGTTTGGAATACAAGCTCACGCGGACGGTGGTGGTGGAGTGAGTGTGGTCGAGGGTTGGTGACTGAAGTTTGCGTGACTCAGGCAAACTAGGACTTGATTGCGGCCTTCATTTCTAGTACGCATACGGCTGTTGTTTTAGTCGTAATTCAGAAGTTTTTTGTGCAAAAAATCCTTTCCGTTCTCGTGGGCGCCTCGGCGCTTTTTCTGGCCATCTTTCCGGCGCATGGTTACATCGGCACCGGCTACCAACTGCAATTGGGGAACCCCAGCAATGCGACCGCCGACACCAACAACCACGATCATTACCTGATTCAACGCACCGTCGAGGCTTTGGATTACAGCGACAATCTGGGGGAGCCGGTCTGGGCAAGCTGGGATTTGACGCCGGGTGACATCGGTTCAAGCGGCCGCTCCGGTTCATTCTTCACGGACACCAACCTGCCGCCGGATTTTTACGAGGTGACCGACACTGATTACAACGGAGTGGGGAGCATCAATTTCAACCGCGGCCACCTCTGCCCGTCGGAGGACCGGACCGACAACACAACCGACAATGATCTGGTGTTTTTCATGTCCAACATCATGCCCCAGGCGGCGAACAACAATCAGGGCGTGTGGGGAAATCTGGAGAACGATTGCCGCTCGTTTGCACAAGCCGGCAACGAACTGCTGATTTTCTGCGGGCCGAGCGGCTTCGGCCCCAACCGCATTCCGAGCGGCAAGGCGGTCATTGCCGACTACACGTGGAAAATCGCGGTGGTGGTTCCCAGCGGGACGAACAGTACGTTGAACCGCATCAACGCCGCGACGCGTGTCATCGCGGTGAAGATTCCCAACAACAATTCGGTGACTACTGCGTGGCAGAGTTATGTCACCAACGCCGCTCAGATCGAGGCGGATACGGGCTTCAAATTCTTCACAGCGCTGCCCGCGCCGGTCGCGTCGGCGTTGCGTTACAAGGTGGACGGCCAGACGGCGCCCGCGCCGGTCATCAGCAACTTTTCGCCCGCGAGCGGCACGGTGGGAAGCAGCGTGGTGATCACCGGCACAAATTTTGGTTCGGCTTTGTCAGTGTCGTTCAACGGCATGAGCGCGGCTTACTCGGTGGATTCCGCCGGACAGATCACTGCGCAGGTGCCGACCAATGCGACGGCCGGCCACATCAGCGTCGCGACCGCTTCCGGCGTAGCGGCAAGTTCCGGAAACTTCACGCCGCTGGGCGTCGGTTTGCAGGGTATTCAGACCGTGTTCATCATACTGATGGAGAATCACAATTGGTCGGAAATCAAGGGAAGTGCCTCCGCGCCCTACATCAACAACACGCTGCTGCCGATGGCGTCGCACGCGGAGCAATACTACAATCCACCGGGCATTCATCCGAGCCTGCCCAATTATCTCTGGCTGGAAGCTGGGACGAATTATGGCATTGCGGACGATAATGACCCCGCCATCAACCACCAGGGCACGACCAATCATCTGGTCGCCTATCTGAGAAAAGCCGGCATCTCCTGGACCTCCTATCAGGAGGACATCAGCAGCAACGTCTGCCCGCTTACGTCGGTGAATCTCTACGCCCCCAAACACAATCCGATGGTGTATTTTGACGATGTCACCAGTTCAAACAGCAGCAGTTCGGCATACTGTATCGCCAATGTCCATCCCTTTTCGGAACTTGCCTCAGATCTTTCGAGCAACGCCGTCACACATTACAATTTCATCACGCCGAACCTATGCGACGACATGCATAATGCAAGTTGCGGCACCGGTGATTCCATCAGGAATGGTGACAACTGGCTGGCTGCCAACCTGCCTGCGATTTTGAACTCCCAGGCTTATTCGAACAACGGCGTCGTTTTCGTCACCTGGGATGAATCGGAAACTGGCGATGGACCCATTGGCATGATCGTCCTTTCGCCGCTGGCCAAGAGCGGCTACTCCAACGCTGTTCATTACACTCACAGTTCCACATTGCGGACGATCCAGGAAATTTTCAATGTCACGCCCTTCCTCGGTGATGCCGTGAATGCGACTGATTTGAGCGCCCTCTTTAACCTGAACACTCCCTCGCTGCTCTCCGTCAGCCCCGCGGCGGGATTGACTTCGAGCGGGCCGGTTGGCGGACCGTTCACCCCGGGCGTCCAAAATTACGTGCTTACAAACACGGGTGGAATCGCGCTGAATTGGACGGCGTCCAGTCTCTCCAATTGGCTGACGGTCTTGCCCATGGCGGGCACCCTGACTGCCGGCTCGAACATCACTGTCACGGTCTCCATCAATACGAATGCAAATGCTCTGGCGGGGGGCGCGTATGCGGACACCGTCTCGTTCAGCAACACTTCCACCGGCGCGGGCAGCACTACGCGCGCGGTCAACCTCACGGTGGCGGGGTCGCCGACGGTTGACCTGGGCATTTCTGCAACGCACAGCGGCAGCTTTACGCAGGGCGACGCGGCGGACGTTTATTCCATCATCGTCACCAACCTCGGCACGCTCGCTTCGAGCGGGACGATCACCGTGACCGATGCTTTGCCGGCCGGACTGACGGCGACGGCTATCAGCGGAAGCGGTTGGACAACGAACCTGGCGACGCTCACCTGCACGCGTTCCGACAGTCTGGCGGCGGGCGCGAGTTATCCGCCGATCACCATCACCGTGAGCGTGGCGACCAATGCCCCGGCCCTGGTAACGAACGCCGCCACGGTTTCGGGCGGGGGCGACGCGAACGTTGACAATAATGTCGCGAATGATCCGACCGCCATCAACACCCCGGGCGGCGTGACGGGAGTTCTCGCGGGTTGGAACATGAATGGATTGACGGCTTATGGACCTTCGCCATTCGCGCCCACAAATATCGCGGCCAATCTCACGGTCGTAGGGTTGACGCGCGCGGCCGGGATTGGCACGAGTGGCACGGCGGCGGCGCGCGCTTGGGGCGGAAACGACTTTGTGGATACCACCTCTGCATTGGCCATCTCCAACAATCATTACGCGACCTTCACGATCACGGCGAACAACGGCTATAAAGTTTCCTTTGGCGCGGTGAGCCCGTTCAATTACCGGCGTTCCGGGACGGGACCGATCAGCGGTTTGTTGCAATACCGGATTGGCGCAGGGGCGTTCTCGGACATTGCAACGGTTTCTTACAGCGTCTCCACGAGCGGCGGTGCATCGTTGGGACCGATTGATCTTTCCGGAATTGACGCGCTGCAAAACATCGGCGCCGGAACGAACGTCACGTTCCGCATCGTGAACTGGGGTGCGACCGGTTCCACCGGCACGTGGTACATTTATGATATGAATACCAACGCCGCGCTGGACTTCGCAGTTCAGGGAACCGTCACCTCCGCGTTGACGTTGACACCCATTCAATCCTGGCGGCAGCAATGGTTTGGCACCGCCGCCAACAGCGGCGCAGCGGCCGACACCGCCATCGCCACCAGCGACGGCATGCCCAACCTGCTCAAATATGCCCTCGGGCTGAACCCGTTCACGCCAGCGACCAATCCCGTGGTGGGCGACATTTCCACCGGATATCTGCGCCTCACCTCGCCCAAAAATCCGAATGCGACCGATGTCAGTTTTTTTGTGGAGCTGAGCAGCGCATTGCCGGGTCAGAGCTGGACGACAAATGGAACCATCATTGACCAGAACACTTCAACCTTGCTCCAAGCCCACGACGCGCAGCCGATCCACTCTTCCACCAACGGCTACTTGCGGCTGCGAGTCAGCGATCCTTAGAACTGGACGAATTAACTTGCCGCCGCCGCCGGCCAGCGCAAAATGTTTTCCCGGTTGGCTTGTCTTGTGTCATATTTGCCGCCGGAAACTTTGTCCGCAAAGCCAGTTGCCTCCGTAGCTCAAATGGATAGAGCAGCGGTTTCCTAAACCGTTGATCCCGGTTCAATTCCGGGCGGGGGTACCATTAATAAAGCGCTTACTTTATAAGGGGATATTGACTGTTCTCACAAAAACATCGGATATTCAAATTTGACCGCGTGACGTTTGCGTGACACATTGACAAACTTTTATGTCGCGCAAATCAAAAAAGCGTCAATGGCCCAATGTTTACGAGCGGGAGCATCGCAGCGGTGAGGCCAGTTTTGTGGTTGATCTTGGGCTGGTCAATGGTAAGCGCGAGCGCCACTCGTTCACCGACAAAGCCAGTGCTAATACATTTGCCGAACAGAAACGGGTGGAGCGCCTGAACGAGGGCACGGCAGCATTGGGTTTGAGCCGGGAGACCCGTTCGGATGCCGCCAAAGCAGAAAAGTTGTTGAAACCCCATGGTGTGACGCTGGAGGAGAGTGCCAAATATTACCTCAAGCACGTCATTTCTTTTAGGAATGCGCCCACGGTTGACCAGATCATTGACAAAATGGTTGCGGAGGCAGAACAAAACAATCGCCGGGATCGCACCGTCTTGGATTTGAAGAATCGGTGCAAGGTGTTTTCTGAGGATTTCCCCAATACCCGTCTTAGTGAAATCAGCCTGGATGAACTCAAGGAATGGTTTGCCGAAGCTGATGATTGGGCTCCCAGGACCAAAATCAACTACCTGACGAAGATCTCCCAGCTTTACAATTACGCCCTGAAGCACAACTGGGTGGATTCCAATCTAGTTGAGCGGATTGACCGGCCAAACGCGGAAGATAAAGAACCGGGCATTTTTGCGGTGGATCAGGCAGCGGAACTTTTGGAACATGCGGATCA
>JAQGPB010000224.1 GCA_028293265.1 Pedosphaera sp.
TAATGCTATGAAACAATTCATTCTCCTGCCGGCTTTGTTGCTGGGATTGGCCTTGGGTTTTGCCGGTTGCAAGCCTTCCAGCGGCGGGGCGGGCGGCGATCAGGTCATCAAAGTGGGCGAGTTCGCGTCGCTGACGGGCAAGGAAGCGACGTTCGGCGTTTCATCGCATGAAGGAACGTTGCTCGCGGCGGAGGAACTCAACGCGGCCGGCGGCGTGCTCGGCAAAAAGATCCAACTCCTCACCGAGGACGATCTTTCCAAAGCGGGCGAACCCGCCACAGTCGTAAACAAACTCATCGCGCGCGACGGCGTCGTGGCGATTCTCGGCGAGGTTGCTTCGAGCCGTTCGCTGGAGGCCGCACCCATCTGCCAGGAGGCCCATATCCCGATGATCTCGCCGTCCTCGACCAACCCCAAGGTCACGGAAACCGGCGATTATATTTTCCGCGTCTGCTTCATTGATCCCTTTCAAGGCACGGTGATGGCAAACTTCGCCACCAAAACGCTCAAGGCCAAGAAGGTCGCCGTGTTCACCGATGTGAAGAGCGATTACAGCAAGGGGTTGGCGAAGTTTTTCAAGGAAGGCTTCACCGGGGCGGGCGGCCAGATCGGCGCGGAACTGGATTACAACGGCGGCGACAAGGATTTCAAGGCCGAACTGACCGCCATAAAGGCCGCGAACCCGGACGCCGTTTTCGTGCCCGGTTATTATACGGACGTGGCGCTGATTTGCATCCAGGCCAAACAACTCGGCTTGAACGTGCCGATCTTCGGTGGCGACGGCTGGGAGTCCGATCAATTGGTGAAGATCGGTCAGGACGCGGTGGAGGGGAATTATTTTTCGACCCATTACGCGCCCGACGTGGCGACCGAGAACAGCAAGAATTTCGTCGCCAATTATCAGAAACGATTCAAGAGCGCGGACGGTTCGCCCAAGCTTCCCGATGCCATGGCGGCGCTCGGTTATGACTCGATGATAATTCTGGCCGACGCCATCAAACGTGCGGGCACGACGGACGGCCCGAAGGTCCGGGACGCGCTGGCAGCCACCAAGGATTTCGACGGCGTGACCGGCAAGACCACCATCAACGAAAAGCGCGACGCGACGAAGTCCGCCGTGATTCTGCAGGTCAAGGACGGAAAATTTCACTTTGTGGAAACTGTGAATCCATAGCCGGGCGTCAAACCACGCATGACCTGGCATTCCATCACCCAGCAACTCATCAACGGACTCGCGCTCGGCTCCATTTATGCGTTGATCGCCCTCGGCTACACGATGGTCTATGGCGTGCTGCGGTTCATCAATTTTGCCCACAGCGATGTGCTGATGCTGGGCGCGTTTTGCGCCTATTTTCTCGCGCCTGCCGTCGGACGGGTATTCCCGGCTGAATCCTATTCCGGCGCGCTCCTCATCATTGTGGCGTCCGCCGCTGTCTGCGCGGTGATCGGCATTCTCATCGAACTGCTCGCCTATCGCCCGTTGCGCGCGCGGCCCAAACTCACCGTGCTCATCACGGCGATTGGCGTGTCGCTGTTCATCGAATACACCTGCCAGCATCACGCCGTGTTCGGGGCGGAGACGCGGCGCTTCCCGCAATTGCTGCCGCATGAAAATTTCCAGGTGGCCGGCTTGTCCGTGGACAGCAACGATGTGGTGGTGCTCGTTGTCACCGCGATTTTGCTGGCCGGGCTTTGGTTCATCGTGCAGCGGACCAAGACCGGCACGGCGATGCGCGCGGTCGCCTTCAACGACCGCGCCGCCGCGCTCATGGGCATCAACATCAACCACGTGATCAGCTTCACCTTCGGCCTCGGCTCCGCGCTGGCGGCGGTGGCGGGAATTTTTTACGCGATGCGCGCGCCGGGCATTGACCCGCTCATGGGCGTGCAACCGGGCCTGCGCGCCTTTACCGCCGCCGTGGTGGGCGGCATCGGCAATCTGCCGGGCGCGGCCCTGGGCGGATTGCTGCTCGGCCTGCTGGAAACTTTCGCCGGCGGCATTCCCGGCGTGTCGAATTACCGCGACGGCATCGCCTTTGCGATTTTGATTTTGATATTATTGTTCAAACCTGCCGGGCTGCTCGGCAAAGCGCGGGTGGAGAAGGTGTGACCACAATTCAAAATGATCCCAAGCCCCGCGAGAGCGACGCGGCGCAATCAAAAATGGCACACGGAACAACAACGTCCGGCGCGAAAAGATGGCTGCTTGTCGCGCTGGCCGCGGCGTTTGCAGTTTCCTGTTTTTCCGCGCAATTCAACCGCTATTATCTGGGAATTGCGATTGATGTCGGCATCAATGTCATCCTCGCCGTCAGCCTCAATCTCATCAACGGCCACACCGGGCAATTCAGCCTGGGCCACGCCGGATTCATGGCCGTCGGCGGATACACGGCGGCGAAGTTCAGCTTGGTTTTTTCTCCGCAGGCCGCCCATTCGCTGCCCGCGCCGTTGCAACCGTTCTTCTTTCTGTTTGCGCTGATTCTCGGCGGCCTCATGGCGGCGGTGGTTGGGCTGGCCGTCGGCGTGCCGTCGCTTCGTTTGCGCGGCGATTATCTGGCCATTGTGACGCTCGGCTTCGGCGAAATCATCCGCGTAGTTTTTCAAAACATGGAATCGGTCGGCGCGGCGAGCGGGCTCAAAAACATTCCCAATTATACCAACCTCTTCTGGGTTTGGGCCGGCGCGGCGGTGACGGTTTATGTGGTGGGCTGCCTCGTGCATTCCACTTACGGGCGCGGGTTCATCGCGGTCCATGATGACGAAGTCGCGGCGAGCGCGATGGGGATCAATCCGACGCGTTACAAGGTGACGGCGTTTGTGGTCGGGGCGTTTTTCGCGGGCATCGCGGGCGGGCTTTACGCGCATCACAAACAATTTTTGTCGCCGACCGGTTTTGATTTCATGAAATCCATTGATATTGTGGTGATGGTGATTCTTGGCGGCATGGGACGGACGGCGGGCGTCATCTGCGCGGCGGTGTTGCTGACGCTTTTGCCCGAATTATTGCGGGGATTCGCGGATTATCGGATGATCATCTATTCATTGCTCATCATCATCCTGATGATGACGCGGCCGCAGGGGATTTTCACTTTCCACCGTCCGCGCAAAATTGCGGGCAGATAAACGGTTCGCATGAGCGCTTCTGGAAATTCCGGTTCAACACTTTTGCAGGTTGAGAACTGCACGATCCGCTTCGGCGGCTTGACGGCGGTTTCGGCGTTGAATCTTCAAATCGGCGCGAATGACCTGGTGGGGCTGATCGGCCCCAACGGCGCGGGCAAGACCACCGTTTTCAATCTCATCACCGGCGTTTATCAGCCGACCGAGGGAAACATTTTGTTCAACGGCAAATCCATCCTGCGCCACAAACCGCATCAACTTGCCAAGCTCGGTCTGGCGCGGACGTTTCAGAATATCCGGCTCTTCGCAAGTCTCACTGTGTTCGATAATGTGCGCGCGGCGTTGCAACTGCATCGTCCGCACGGCATCCGTGATGCGCTTTGGCGCGGTCGCGGATTCCGCGAGGGCGAAAAGGCGGTAGCCGATCAAGTCATGGAAATGTTGGAACTTTTTAAGCTGACGCGTCTTCGTGATGAAATGGCCACCAGCCTGCCTTACGGTGATCAGCGGCGGCTGGAGATAGTCCGCGCCCTGGCTACGCGGCCCAAACTTTTGCTGCTCGACGAACCCGCCGCCGGGATGAACCCCACGGAAAAAGTCGAGTTGATGAAGCTGATCCAGTTCGTGAAGGACAAATATAAGATCGCTGTCCTGTTGGTCGAACACGACATGCAAGTGGTGATGGGCATTTGCCAACGAATTGCTGTTTTGGATTACGGTGTGAAGATTGCCGAAGGGACGCCGGCCGAGGTGAGGAAGAACCCCAAGGTGATTGAAGCGTACCTTGGGGAAGAGCCTTCAGTTAAAAATTAAAGTAAAAAAGTGCTCGAAGTCAAAAATTTAACAGTCAACTACGGCGCAATTTGCGCGCTGCGCGGCATTTCTTTGGAAGTGCGGCAGGGGGACATCGTGACGTTGATCGGCGCGAACGGCGCGGGGAAGACGACGGCGTTGCGGGCGATTTCGGGATTGCTCAAGGCGCAGGGCGGCGAAGTTCTTTATGAGGGCCGCAACATTGCCAATCT
>JAQGPB010000226.1 GCA_028293265.1 Pedosphaera sp.
GGTGAACCATTCCTGCATGTGGGGCGCTTTGAAAAAATTTTCATCGTTTGGAACCGGCGGCGGTGTGAAGGCGGTCCAGTTGATGGCCAGCCCGCGCGCGGCGGCTTCCTGCTGGCATCGCGCCCAAGCCCGTCTGCCCCGCCAATTTTCCTCCTGGTAAAAAAGACAGATCAACACGGCCAAACCCGCCAGCCCGAGTCCGCCCCGCCACCACGCAGAGTCGCCCCAAAGCCAGCCGCAAAGCCGCCAAATCGGGGACGGTTCCGGCGAGTCGGAATAATCGTCCATTGGCTGTTTTTCTATGGTTTCCAGCGGACGTTGACGAGCATTCTTTATTCCAACCCCGCCAAAAGGGCAAAGATTCGGTCCTTTTTGACCGTCGGCCGGGTTCGTCCGCGCCGTCAGTAGTCGTGACCCAAGAAATTGAGCCCGTTTTGGACCATGCGCCGGAAAGATTATGCCTTGACGACTTCGGTTTGTTACACATAATGTATCACATGAAAACGGCTTCCATCCGCGAAGTGCGCCACAACTTCAGCCGCATCCTTGAGTGGGTGGCCAATGGTGAGGAAGTGGCAATCACCAACCGCCGCCGGCCAGTGGCCCGCTTGCTCCCCGTAGATCGCAAACAAACCACCGTTGGGAAAATGCCGGATGTCTCCGCGCGCCTCCGCAAGGTATTCGGCCGAAAGGTTGTTTCCGACAAGGTAATCAAAGGGCTGTTGACCGACGACCGGGGTGCTTGGTGAGGGTTTACGCCGATACCAGCTTTATTGTCGCTCTCTACCTCCAGCAGGAAAGTTCGCCGGTGGCAGCAGCTTTCATGCAGCGGCATGGCCAGGCTCTTCCATTCACTCCTTGGCATCGCCTGGAAACGCGCAATGCTTTGCGCCTGGCGGTCTTTCATCAGATCATTGACTCCCGGCAGGCCCGAATTCAACTTCGGCAATTGGATGCGGATCTGCGAGAAGCGACCCTCATTGTTCATACGACGATAGATTGGGTCAGCGTACTGCGCAGGGCTGAAGAATTGGGCGGGTCGCATAATGAATCGCTCGGTTGCCGCAGCGGCGACTTGTTCCACGTAGCGGCGGCGGTTGTCTTGGATGCTGAACTTTTCCTTACTTTTGACGCCCGTCAGCGGCAAATGGCTGAAGCCGCCGGTCTCGCGGTCAAATCATAGGTTTGACAGTGATGCGGCTGACCAGCCCCGCAAATTTTTCTGGCGGGGGCGGGTGGAATTGATCTAAAAGAATAGGGAATGTTCCGAATTTGCGGCAATTCATCGAACTGGACGGCGCGGTTGTGCGCAGCGGCATTGCTTTCGCTTGGTTTGACCTTGGCACGCGGCGAGGACCAAAAGACCGGGAGCCGCACGCCGTTTGTTCACAATATTCCGTTGCGCGATGCGGATGGAAAGGTGATCTCGCTGCCCGCTTTGATGGAGGATGGGAAATTGCAGGAGGCCAAGGGCAATCCGTATTCGACGGCCGAGACTTGCGGCAAGTGCCACGAATACGAGGTCATGGCGAAGGGCTGGCATTTCAACGCGGCGCAAGGAAACGTGAAGCCGGGACGGCCGGGTGAACCGTGGATTCTTACGGACCCGGCCACGCACACGCAGATTCCCGTTTCGTATCGCGGCTGGCCCGGCACCTTCAAACCGGGCGACATCGGGCTGAGCGATTTTGATTTTGTGGCCGCCTTCGCGCGGCATATGCCGGGCGGCGGTGTGGGTGAGCCGGACAAACTTGATGCCAAGGACCCGAACACGCGCCGGATGCTGGTCACCGGCACCATGCAGATTGATTGCCTGATCTGCCATGAGGCGACCGGTCGTTACAGCCACGAAGCACGGTTCAACGCGTTGAAGGCGCAGAATCTCAAGTGGGCGCCAACCATCGGGGCGGGCTTGGGGACCATTGCCGGATTCCGAACCGCCAAAGCGATCGCCGATTCCTGGAAGAGCGATGTCGTGCCAACGAATGTTCCCGCCATCAAATATGACCGCGCGAAATTCGACGGTGAAAATAATGTGCTTTTGCAAATGACGCGCAAGTCATCGGTGAACGCCTGTTATTATTGCCATACGAGCAGCACGCACGCGGGTGATTCGAACTGGGAAGCGGACCGCGACGTTCACATGCGCGCGGGGATGACCTGCGTGGATTGTCATCGCAACGGCGTGGACCACATGATTGTGCGCGGTTATGAAGGCGAAGTGAAAGACCGTGCGATCAGTTCGGACATGATTGATGTGCGGGTGAAATTGCTGCTTCGCGACAACGCGAATCTCGCCGCCGAACAAGCGAAGCCGCTGGCCGAAAAGCAGCTCAAGGATGAGTTGGGCATGGTGGAGACGCTCTCGTGCCGTGGCTGCCATCAGGGAGGGGCGGAGGGAAGGCTCGCGGGGACGCTCGCCCCACCGGGCGGACGTTTGGGCGCGCCGCTGCCGCAGCACATTGGTTTGCCGCCCATTCATCTGGAAAAATTGACCTGCACCGCGTGTCACTCGGGGCCCTTCCCGGGCGCGCAGGAACAGGTCGTGCAAACTTCAATGGCGCACAAGCTGGGTCTGCCCGGCCCGGTGCGGGGTGACAACACGCCGCCGGTGATTGTGGAACCGGTTTTTCTTCGCGAGGCCGATGGCCGCATTGCGCCGCACAAAATGGTCTGGCCGAGCTATTGGGGCCGGCTGAGCAAGGAGGGCAAAGTGACGCCCATGTTGCCCGAGGAAGTTTCCAAATCCGCCAAGCTCCCGGCGCAATCGAGCGAAGAGGTGGCGCGTGATCCTTACAATTCCAAGCCGCTGGCCGAGGCGCAGATTTTGGCGACGCTCGAAATTTTGGCGGCGAACAACACGAATGGCGCGCCGGTGTTCATTGCCGCGGGGAAAATGTATCAGCTCGAAGGCAGCGCGTTGAAATCTGCCGAGAACGATGCGGCGAAGCCTTACGCCTGGGCGTTGGCGCATGATGTTCGCCCGGCGCGGCAGGCGTTGGGGGCGCGGGGTTGCGCGGATTGCCATTCGTCCAGCGCGCCGATTTATCTGGGCGCGATTGCCGCGCGCGGGCCGGTGGACTCCACCAATGGCGTGAGCAGGGCGATGTGGGAAATGCGCGGGGACAACAAGACTGTTTTTTCGCTGTTCGCCTGGAGTTTCAACTTCCGCACGATGCTCAAGGTGATTTGTTTTTCCTGCGCTCTGATTGTGCTCGGGGTGCTGGTGAATTTTAGCTTGTTGGGATTGGGTGCGATCACAGGCCGGGCGCGTTCTCAGCAATCCGCTAACCGGGAATAATCATTGTCATGAGCCTCCAAGACCAACTCCCGTCCAAGACGCAAAAGCCCGCCCCCGAACTCACCATCAGCATTTGGGGCATGCTCGCGTATTTCCTGATGGTTGCGGGCGGCGGCGTGCTGGCGCTGACCGGCATTGGCACATTCATCACCGGCAATGCGCCAATGAGCCATTGGATTTTGATGCTACACGTCTCCGCTGCGCCGGTGTTCGCCGTGGGGTTGGCGTTTGTGGCGCTGACTTGGAGCGACCGCTGCCGTTTTGGCTGCGCGCGCGCGCGGCAAGGTTTTGTCACCAAGGCGCTGCTTTGGCTGATACTCCTTTGCGGCCTGGTCGTGATCCTCTCCGGCGTGGTGCCGATGACGCCGCTTTTTGGCACCGGCGGACAGCATCTGCTTTATCTGACGCATCGCTATAGCGGGATTACCCTTGCGTGTGCGGTGGTGTTGCATTTGGTGAAGTTGTATCGGGCGCGGTGATTTCTGCCTTTGCGCTTCTCGATCATTTATTAAAGGCATGATCGAGACCTGCTAATTTATGGCAGCTTTTATGGCGCCACTATTCAGCAACTTCAGTGCCTGCGATTGAATTTCCAGTGCCTGTTTATGGTCGCCGGTTTTGTCAAGCACGGTGATGAGGCGCACTACCTTTTCTGTAAATATGGTTTCAAACGCGTGCCGGGACACATCGCTGTCCTTGGCCTGCACCGCGGAGAATTGCAGCCCGCTTTCATAATTTCTTCGTGCGGTTGCGAATTGGTCCTGAGGATTGCCAAGATATTTTTTTGCGAGCGGATATTTGCCGGCTGTTATCAATGCTTCCTCTGCCAGGTAATAAATGGACGCCGCAAATTCGGGTCGCGCTTGGTCAATTTGTTTGAAAAGGTCCACTGTTGCATCTGTTTCTCCAAGCTGCTTGTTTATTGCTTCGACATCATGGAACAGTGCTTCATTTCCTTGACCGCCGGCTAGGAGAGCCGTGTCTTTGTCCCTGATTTTCTTTAATTCTTCCAAGGCTTTAGGGTATTTCTTGCCAAGTTCCATCCAATCACTCAACGCAAAGGAGAGACGAACTCCATAGTAGCTGGGATCTTTGTCGAGCGAGTGCTCGTGAAACCATATGTGTTTATTCAGGGCCTGTTCGAAGTTGCCGTCCACGGCATCCTGCTTTGCCTCGCTCAGGACTTCGCCGGGGTCTTCTCTGCCATGGCAGGAGCTGAAAGTCATCAAGGCCAAAAGCATGGCGGGGATAATGCAAACTGAACCGAATCCTCGGCCCAAAATTATCCACGTGGAAAGAAGCCTATCCTTCATCTTCGAAAACATTGCCCGGAACTGGGCAGTCTAGGCAAGTACTGTTTCTCTATTCTGAAAGTATTGCGTTTGGTGCACGTCACGGCATGTTATGCTTTGTCGTATGAAAGATGCTTACATAGCGGCCAAA
>JAQGPB010000114.1 GCA_028293265.1 Pedosphaera sp.
CGGCGGGACGCCGCAAACCACACGCCGGAGGCGTGTGCTCCCCATTTCCTATTGCAGGGTTGCGGCTTAGCGCTTTCGAGCCAGAGGCTCGACGCTACACCGCCGGGACGCGCTGCTACAATTCATCTTCGCGTTCGGCGTAAAACAACTGGTGCGCGCGGTCGTAATCGGCTTCGGGCACGAGTACGCGGGCGGGGCGGTTCAGGTCGTTCTCATCCACCGCGCCCGGCTCGACGAATTCCTGCGTGGCCGCGATGCCGTGCTTCTCGAGCATCATCACGAGCATTTCGGTGTTCACGACGGGACCGGTGTAGAAGAGTTTCATCGGGGGGAATAAGCCATAGGTTGGGGGCGGGGTGCAAGGTTGGAGCGTGGGGAGGTTGCGGCGTTGCGCCGTTACAGCGTTAAAACGTTGCAGCGTGGCGCGCTGGAACTTCCGCACTCCAGTAGGCTTCGCGGTGTTCCACGATTATTTGTTCTTTTTCACGTTGTAGCGGAAGCGGGCGTATTCCTCGGTGACGATGAGCAAAAGGATCAGGAGAAGCCACCATGACCAATGATGGCTGCCGGATTGTGGCGGCTTGGGGGAAACGGCCAGGATGGCGGGGACTGACGGTTCGGGTGAAATGGTGGGAGCCGGGTCCGGGGCGCGATTGGTTTGGATGATGACAATGGTCGAGGGGCGCGGCGGTTGCGGCGGGGGCGGGGTCGTGGTGACTTGCGGCGGGTTCACGATGGTTACCGACGTGGAGGAGGTTGCGCCGGGATTTGGGGAGCGACTTGGGTTGCTGGATTGCGAAGCGCCACGCCCGGTTTGGTAAGAGGATGAGGACAACACGCTGGCGCGGCGCGGGAGCGGCGGCAGATTGGGCGGCGGATCATAGCGGGGAAGTCCATTGGGCGGATCGTGGTGAGCTTTTTTATTGGTGGTGGGCAGAATCAAGTCCATCAACGATGGGCTGCTCCCCCGGGCCAGCCGGAGCAGCAGCGTGTTGAGTTGGGCCACATGGCCGTCGGCATAGAGGATGTTGCCCTTGAAGACGTGCAGTTCCTGCGTCCAATCCACCATGGTGCCGTCCGCGAGCCGGATGATGGTGGTTTCCACGCCGTCCAGGGCGTTAGAAATATTGCGGTCGCCGGCCAGGATGGAATCGGGCTGGGCGTAATCGGCATTCGCACCGATGAAGTAGCTGATGTTGAAATTGTTGAACTGCTGGAAATTGGGCGCGACATGCCGGTCGGGATCGGCGGGACAAACCAGCGGCACGGGCAGGCCGAGCGCGTTGGAGAGCGACTGGAAATGGCGGTATTGAAAATAAAACTGGTTGGGCACGAGGTAGGACTTGTGGACAAACTCGAGCGTGCCGCCGTCGTTGGTGGAGACTTGCATGGGGAATTTGACGTCGTGATCGTGCATGAACATGATGAACGCGAGGCCGTCCTGCCGCAGGTTCGAGACGCACTGGATGCGCTTGGCCTTGTCCTTGGCCGATTTGAGTACGGGCAGGATGAGCGCGGCGAGGATGCCGATGATGGCGATGACGACGAGGAGTTCGACGAGCGTGAAGGCTTTTGATTGCGGATTGTGGATTGCGGATTGCGGATTGGGGGAGACGGTAGCGGGCCTCGCAGTGAGCATACTCCGGGGTTTGGTTTTAACCGTTGGTTGGTTGTTGGATGGGTTGGGCCGCATATATAATATGGGAGGCTGGTTATTTTCCTGCTGAATTGGGGAGGAGCAGTCGGTTAGTGGCGAGGCCGGTGTGCTGCAATGCTTTTCTCAAAGCGGACGTGCTGAATTGCTGCACGCTGCCATCGGCGAGAAGGACATTTCCACCCTCTTGACCGCCCTCTGTATGCCGGTGCTTGGACCAATCTGCCGACCGACTATCGGTTATTTCCATGATGCCGACATCACTCAACTTCTCACCCGTGATGTCCGAGTCGCCCGCCAGAAAAGCTTGGGGCTGCTTTAGAGTGGCATCCAAACCAATAAAATAACTGATGCGACTGCCATTAAAATCGGAGGTGAAATTCGTGGCGGGCGTTCGCTGCTTATCCACCGAACAAAATAGAACTTCGGGATTGCTCAGATCATTGGACATGACCTGGAAATAGCGGAAGGCATTTTTGTCATTCGCAAATTGCTGCGCTCCTGATTGATTCGTGTAAACCTGCATTGGAAATCGCTCGCCGTTGTCACCTGCCCAGATGCGGAAAGCCAGCCCGACTTGCTTAAGATTGCTGACGCAACGAATTCGAGTGGAGTATGATTTTTGTTTTTTCAATGCGGGAAATAATAATCCCACACCGATGGCAAAAATCACAATCACCACCAACAATTCAATCAAGGTGAAAGCGTTTGTGCGATTGGGATATTTAGTGATGAGGTTTTTCACGTCTCTTATGGGCTCAGGGCGGCATTAATAGGCGGTTCGTGGCAAGCCCGGTGTCTTGCAATGCTCTTTTCAAGGCCTGCGAGCTGAGTTGCGCCACACTGCCATCGGCCATTGCGACATCTCCCGCGCCAGAATGCCTTTCCTTGGCTCAGCTCACCGGTTGATTGGCGGTCACTTCAAGCAGGCCATTGATTGGTTTAGCGCCGTTCATGATATGTGAATCTCCGGCCAGGAAACTTTGGGGCCGCGTTTCATCGGAATCCAAGCCGACGAAGTAGCTGATATGGGTGCTGTCAAAGTCCGTGGTGAAATTTGTCGCGGCGCGGCGGTGCTCGTCATCCGGGCAAATTAAGACCTGTGGATTGCTGAGTTCGTTGGACATGACTTGGAAGTAAAGAAAGGCCTTGGGATCAGCATATAGCGGCACTCCGGCTGAGTTGGTATAAGTCATGGGAAAATGGTCGCCGTTGTCACCGGACCAAATGCGGAACGCCAGTCCGACTTGTTTCAAGTTGCTGACACATTTTATTCGGACTGCCTTACAACAAGAGTGAGTAGTCGCTGGCAGAAACAAACCGGCCGCAATAGCAATGACTGCAATAATCACCACAAGCTCCAATAGTGTGAGGGCGTGTGTGCTTTTATAGCCGGGCTTTAAGTTGATGAGATTTTTCACGTCTCCTTTGCGCTCAAGGTGGCATTAATAACAGGTTCGTGGCAAGCCCAGTGTCTTGAAAGGCTTTCATGAGCATTGGCGAGCTGATTTGCGCCACGCTGCCATCGGCCAAGGCGACATTACCGAAACCCTGATGCCTTTCTGCCGTCCAGCCCACGGCTTGGTTGGTGGTGATTTGAACGAGGCCAGATTGAAGCTGCTTGCCGATTTTGATGTTGGAATCACCGGCAAGGAACCGTTGGGGGAAGGCTTCATCGGCATCCAAGCCGACGAAGAAACTTATATTGCTGCCATTGAAGTCTGTAGTGAAATTGGTTGCGGCTCGGCGCTTGGTGTCTAACGGGCAAATCAAGACTTGTGGATTGCTCAATTCGTTGGACATGACTTGAAAATAGCGGAAGGCGCTGGCAGAGTTGGTAAAGAGCGGCGCTCCCGTTGCATTTGTATAAACACCCATCGGAAAAAGGTCATTGTTGTCGCCCGACCAGATGCGGAAGGCAAGGCCAACCATTTTCAAGTTGCTGACACATTTTATTCGGACTGCTGCCTTCCTATGCACAAGCATAGGAGGTAGCAGGAACAATGCAACAAAGGCAACGACGGCTATTGTCACCATCAACTCCGCCACCGTAAAAGCGCGGCCCTGCTTGTCTGTATAGGAGAATTTCATTCCGCGATTGCCCGAGTGTGTCTGGCATTTATAAGCAGGTACAGTGCCGAGGCGGTTTTGATGGGGATTTTGCCCTGACGCGAGGCGGAAATGAGTGAAGGCCACTCAGTGGGCGCGAAAATTCGACAAAGGGTGTTGACTCCTTTAACGGAGTGCGCCCGTCCCGGGCGCAGCAACTCTCGAACGACCGACGTGATAGATTGCGCCCAGCCCGCTC
>JAQGPB010000245.1 GCA_028293265.1 Pedosphaera sp.
TTCTGCTCCGGCGTGGGCAACGCCTTGCGGTCCACCTTGCCGTTGGTCGAAAGCGGAAATTTTTTGAGGCACACAAACGCGGACGGCACCATGTAGTCGGGAAGCTTTTGCAGGAGAAAGCGACGCAATTCTCCCGCGTCGGCGGGATCGCCGCCATGGCAGGTGTAATAGGCCGCCAGCATTCCCTCGGTGGCGGCGCCGGAACCCGCGGGAGCGTGATACAGCACAACCACGGCCTCGGAAACCGCCGGATGAGAAGCCAACGCGTGCTCAATCTCCCGCAATTCAATCCGAAAACCGCGAACCTTGACCTGATGATCCAAGCGGCCAAGAAACTGAATATTTCCATCGGGCAGGTAGCGGGCGAGGTCGCCGGTCTTGTAGAGGCGCGGGCTGGAGATTTCCGGAAAGGGATTCGTGACAAACTTTGCCGCCGTCAAAGCGGGGTCATTGACGTAACCAGCGCCCACGCCCACGCCGCCGATGCAGAGTTCGCCCGGGACGTTGATGGGACAGAGCACCAGTTGCGGGTTCACGACGGTCAGTTGCGCGTTGTAGATCGGTCCGCCGGTGGGGACGAATTCGTAGCGGTCCATGTTGGCGCGGTTCATCCGGTAAAAGGCGGAGATGTCAGTGCATTCCGTCGGCCCGTAGGTGTTGTCAACCTCCGCATGGCAATGTTCATTCTCCAGCCAAGGACGCAATCGCGGGAGGGAGATCGGTTCCCCGCCCAGAAATACGCACCGCAGCGATGCAACTTTCCGGCACTGTTCCGCGGTCGCCGGCTCGATCACGGGATAGAACGCGCTCGGCGTGCCATTGATAAGCGTGATGCGATTTTTTTCAATCAGGTCCGAAATCAACGTCGGATCATAAGGACCATCGGGCAGCAGATGAAGTTCTCCGCCGCGTATCAGCGGGCCGAAGAAGATTTTTTGAGTCAGGTCGAAGCTCGGCGAGCTGATCATGAAAGCGCGGTCGGTTTCGCTGAAGGCAAATTCTTCCACGAACCAGTGGACCAGATTGTTGAAACCCTGATGATACACACCGGCGCCTTTGGGCCGCCCAGTCGAGCCGGAAGTGTAGATGATGTAAATCAGGTCGGAGGGTTGGGCGACGGGAACCGGATTTTCGCGGCTCTCGCGGGCGATGGCTTCCTTTTCGTGATCAATGCAGACCGTCTTAAGAGCCTCATCGGTCGGGAGTCGTTCGAGAAAATCTGTTCGGGTCAGCAGGAAGGAGGCACGTGCGTCCTGGAGCATGGAGGCAAGCCGTTCGCGGGGATAGGTGGGATCGAGCGGGATATAAGCGCCGCCGGCCTTGAGAATGGCGTACAGTCCCACGGCCATGTCAATCGAGCGTCCCAGGCTGATGCCGACCCGCGCGCCGCGCTGGAGGCCGCAACGGCGCAGGTAATGCGCAAGCTGGTTCGAGCGTTCGTTGAGTTCCGCGTAAGTGAGCCGGCTTTCATCGCAAACGACGGCGGTCGAGTCCGGCGTGGCGGCAGCCTGCAGTTCAAAGAGGTCATGGACGCAATGCGCATGTGGATATGTCCGTTGGCTGGTGTTCCATGTTTCCAGCAACTGCCGCCGTTCCGTGCCCGTCACCAGCGGCAGCATGTCAATCGGCTGGTCGGGATTGGCGGCGACAGCTTCAAGCAAGGTCTGATAGTGGCCGAGCAGCCGCGTGATGCTTTCCGGCTGGAACAGATCGGTGGCAAACTCAACCCAGCCGCCCAATCCCGCCGGGGTTTCCTCCAAGTTGACCGTCAAATCAAACTTGGAAGCGCCCGTATCAATCTCGAATGGCTGGATGTGCAGGCCCGCCGTCTGCAACACCGGCATGGGTGAGTTTTGAAAGATGAACATCACCTGAAAAATGGGATTGTAACTTTGGCTGCGTGACGGATGCAGTTCCTCGACGAGTTTTTCAAAGGGCAGATCCTGGTGCGCATAGGCGGCGAGGGCCGTTTCCCGCACGCGCGCCATGACTTGGCGGAAAGACGGGTCGCCGGACAAGTTTACGCGCATGGCGAGCGTGTTGACGAACCCGCCGATCAAGCCCTCGATCTCGGCGTGGTTGCGGTTGGCGATGGGCGTGCCGACCACGATGTCCTCCGAGCGCGTGTAACGGGCGGCGAGAGCCTGAAACGCGGCGAGCAAGGTCATGAACATGGTGCAGCCTTCGCGCTGGCTCAGTGCGGCCAGCGCGTCCGCGAGGGCTTTCGGCAGAAGAATTGGCAGGCGCGCGCCGCGATAACTTTGGACTTCCGGCCGGGTGAAATCAGCGGGCCACTCCAGCAACGCGGGCGCGCCGGCAAGTTGCTGCTTCCAATACGAGAGATGTTTGAGCAGCACTTCGTCCTGCATCCATTGCGACTGCCAGACCGCAAAATCAGCGTATTGAATCGGCAGGGGCGGCAGGGGCGAAATTTTTCCCGCGAGAAAAGCGGGGTAAAGCGCCGTCAATTCGCGGAGGAAAACCCCGCGCGACCAGCCGTCAATGGCGATGTGATGAAAGGTCATCAGCAATAAGTGATCGTCGTCGGCCAACTGCAGCAATTGAGCGCGCAGCAACGGCCCGGTTCGCAAATCGAACGGCACGCGGGCTTCCGCGACGGCCAGTTCCATCGCCCGGGTCATCCGCTCCGGCTCCGGCAAATGGCGCAGGTCCGTGAGCGGCAGCGGCACTGGG
>JAQGPB010000256.1 GCA_028293265.1 Pedosphaera sp.
AGGAGCATCAATTGCTTGCCGTGGATGTGGCTGAATTGTATCTCGTCAAAATTCCCGGCATCCTGGTCCACATCCTGCCGATCACCCTGCTGGTTGCGCTGCTCTACACGCTGACCAATCTCGCCCGGCACCAGGAAATCACCGCCATGCGAGCGGCCGGCGTCAGTCTCTGGCGTCTCTGCATGCCCTATTTCGCCGTCGGCTTTTTGCTGAGCGCCCTCGTCTTTGCCATGAACGAATTCTGGGTTCCTGACAGCCAGGCAAAACAGGATCAAATCATGGATCGCCGGCTGCATCCCAACGGCGTCAACCCCGCCCTGCCTGTCCAAACGACCCTCGGTTTTCCCAATGCCCGCGATAATCGCACCTGGGTCTGGGACAGCTTCAACTTCGCCACCGATGTCATGACCAACCCGAAGGTGGATTGGGAGGACCCGCATGGCCAGCGATGGAATCTGCTCGCCAAGCGCGCCGAATATGTCAACGGCGTCTGGATGTTTTATGGCAACACCGTCTTTACCACGAATGACTTCATCAACCTCGATTCGCTGGCGGCCAAGTTCAAACAGCCGTCCGACCCGCTCTCGCAATTCCTCAGCGCGCAACTTTCGTCCGCGAGTCTGGGTCTCATTGCCCACCACACGAATGGCCCGGATGTTGAACTCAAACGTAATTTGACCGGTGACTTTAATCGCATTGTCCGCCGCGGCCCGATTTATGACGAGCCACGTTTCGCCGGCGTGAAGCTGCCCCCAAGCATGGTGGAATTGGCCGGCCAAAAGCGCCACGGCACCGATTTGATTGTTTTAAACCGCGCTTTGCTGACCGAGGCCTACCCGCAGGAATTGTCGAGAAACTCGATTAACACGGTGACCGTGACGAAGCCTGGCGCCGTGGCCCACCTTTCCACCAACATGCTCGCCATGCCGCAATTTTCCGAGACACCCCGCGACTTCGCAAATGAAGCCAGATTTAACAGTCGCTTCCAAAAACTTACCGCCGATTCCGCCGGCGTTCCGATCGTCGAGATCCTCGATTACCTGAAGCTGCACCCGGATCAAAGCCCGAAGAACAAATGTTGGCTCTATACGCAATTGCATGGGCGGTTCGCCGAGCCTTGGAGCTGCCTCGTGGTGGTGCTGATCGCGATCCCGTTCGGCGCGGCGTCGGGTCGGCGGAATATTTTTGTGGGCGTCGCCGGCAGCATTGTGATTGTGTTTGGTTACTTTATCCTGTTTCGATTGGGGCTGGCGCTCGGCACCGGCGGCCTGATGCCCGCCTGGTTGGCCGCCTGGCTGCCGAATGCGGTCTTTGGCGTCACCGGTTTTTGGATGATATTGCGCGTGCGATGAGCGACGAACTTACAGAACTTAAGGCCCGTTATGCGCGGCTTGACCTGCTTTACCAGGTTGACCACATCATTCACTCCACGCTCGAACCGCAGGAGGCGTTGCAGCTCATCCTCGAACAGGCCGTCCGCGTCATGCGCGCTTCCAGCGGATCGGTGGTGCTCCTCAACCCCACGTCCGGTTTTCTGGAAATTCACGCCTCGATGGGCCTGCCTGCCAAATCCGCGGAAGTCAAATTGCGCCTCGGCGAAGGCATCACCGGTTGGGTCGCCCGCAAGGGCCAGCCGGTCCGCAGCGGCGATGTCTCGCAAGACTCGCGCTACGTCCAGCTTCGCCAAAATGTCGGCTCCGAACTTGCTGTGCCCTTGGTCGTCAATGGCGAAGTTCGCGGTGTCCTCAATGTTGACTCGGACCGCAAGGACGCTTTCAGCGCGCATGACCAGGAACTTCTCGAAGCCCTCGCGCTTTCCGCCGCCAAGGTCATCCACAACACCTGGCTCTACGAACAATTGCGCCTCAAGGCGCGCCTTTTCGAGACTCTCTCGCGCGTCGGCCAGACCATCAATTCCGCGCTCAATTTAGATGATGCCTTGAAGCTCATCACCCGCGAAGCCTGCCTGATGATGCAGGCGAAAATGTGTTCGCTGATGATGCTCGATGAATCGCGCGAGTGGCTCGAACTTCGCGCCAGCTTCGGCGCCGGTCCCGCCTATCTGCAACGGCCCCGGCTCAGCGCCGCCGAGAGCCTCGTCGGCGTCGTTGTCCGCCGCCGCAAGCCGCTGCAGGTCGAGAACGTCCAGACTTCGAGCCGCTATCAAAGCGCCGAACTTGCGCGCTGCGAGGGCCTCGTCGCTTTCCTCAGCGTGCCGCTCCTGTTCGCCGGCCAGTCCATCGGCGTGCTGTGCGTTTATACCGGACGTTCCTATAAATTTTCCGACGAGGAAATCCGCATCCTCTCCGCGCTGGCCGAACTTTCCGCCATCGCCATCGAAAAAGCCCGGCTCTACGAACGCGTCGTGGATGTCGAGGAACAATTGCGTCAGAACGAAAAACTTTCCGCGCTGGGCCTGCTCGCCGCCGAGGTCGCGCACGAAATCCGCAACCCGCTCACGGTGATGAAGATGCTTTACCATTCGCTCGACCTCAAATTTCCCAAGGCCGATCCGCGCGCCAAAGATGCCGAGATTCTTGGTGAAAAAATCGAGCAGTTGAACAAGATCGTTGAGCAAATCCTGGCCTTCGCCCGCACCACCGAACCGAAATTCGCGCCGGTCAGTCTGAACGAGCTGGTCGAGGAACTGGGCCTCTTGGTCCGGCACAAACTGCGCAACCAGAACATCCAGTTTTTGCAAAAGCTTGACCCTGCGCTGCCGTCGGTCATGGCCGACGCGACCCAGTTGGAACAGGCCTTCTTGAATCTCATTCTGAACGCCGCCGAAGCGATGCCCAAGGGCGGCAAGCTGACCGTCACTTCCAGCGCGGTGGCTGCGGAGCCAGGCGCCAAGCCCGCCCACGTCATCGTGGAATTCAAGGACACCGGCGAAGGCATGACCGAGGAGCAACGCCGCCGCGCCTTCACCTCCGTGCTTTCCACCACCAAAGTCAAGGGCACCGGCCTCGGCCTCGCCATCGTGGGTCGCGTCGTCGAAACCCATCGCGGCGAAATCGAGATCAAATCCCGCTCCGGCCATGGCACCGCCATCAGCGTGCAGTTGCCGGTCTAAATAAACTCGTTGATCAAATTCTCCAAAAATTCCTGCCGCCCGCTCGTGTTTGGCGAGGCCTCGCCTTTCTTGAGCATGTAGGCCTCGAGTTCCTGGAAATTGGCCTTGCCCTTTTCGATCTTCGCGCCCAATCCCGAATCCCATGAGCTGTAGCGTTGCCGGA
>JAQGPB010000282.1 GCA_028293265.1 Pedosphaera sp.
TAGTGCGTTTTACGAGATAACCGCTGGCGCCGGCCATCAGGGATTGAAAGACCTGGTCGTTATCCTCGTACATGGTCAGCATCAAGATTTGCAGCCTGGGCATGAGGGCCTTGAGCTTCCGCACGCATTCGATGCCGGACATTCCGGGAAGGTTGATGTCCATCAAGACGACATCGGGCTTTTTGACGACGATTTGTTTCAACGCTTCCTCCGCGGTGGGATGCGCGCTGATGCAGCGAATGTTTTCTCCGCCGTCAATCAATATGGCGAGGCTTTCGCGAATCCGGCTGTCGTCTTCCACGATGGAAACGGTGATGGGCATAAATATTAGCTTCGCCAAGTCAGATTGTTTTCAAATGATAAACGGAAGTCGCCAGAGCTAACCTTCCCATTCTCCCGACCCGGCGGATTTTTGTACGCGCATTGCGCCCAGGAACCGGAGATGCTCGCGTGGCTCGCCTCGCTGCGCTCGAAAGTGAGGGGTGAATTGGGTCTTGTACCCAGGGTAGGCCCTCTGTGAATCGGGCCAACCCTGGGCTAGATGACAAAACCCCGTTGGGGTTTTCAAAGTGGAGCAAGCGCGGATAAAAAAAGGACGGTTCACGGGCAGGGATGAGAAAGGCTGGCATGTGCGCTGTTCAGTTTTAATTATTCTGGTGTTCATTGCGACATGGCATCAGGTTTTTTGAAATGTTTTTTTCAAGGGGACTTGAAAATGGATCTTGGTGCCTTTGCCGGGCTGGGTGGAGAGCGCGAATTCGCCATCCATTTCGCGGACGCGGTGCTCCATGTTGCACAGGCCGTTGCCAAATTGATCGCGCGTTTCGAAGACAAAGCCCCGGCCGTTGTCTTCGATGAATACTTCCAAGCGGTCCTGATTCGTGGCAAAACGAATCAATACTTCGGATGCGCGGGCGTGCTTGATGATGTTGTTCAGCGCCTCTTTGACCGTCAGGAAGAGGTTGTGGCGCAAATCGGCCGAGACCGGGGATGGCGGCAGGCCTGGGGGAATATCGAGGCGGCAGCGGATATCGGTCGCATTAAAAAATTCCTCCACATAAACCGCCATGTAAGCGGCAAGCTTGGTGAGGGTGTCGTTCTTGGGGTCCACGGTCCAGACGATTTCGTCGAGGGTCTGGGCCTGTTCGCGGGCGATTTCACAAATCTTCCCGGCAAGCACCTGCGTTTGTTCGGGCTTGAGCGCATTGCGTTTCGCCAGTTCCCCCAGCAGGCCAACCTGGGTCAACCCCGCGCCGAGCTGATCGTGCATGTCCTTGGCGATGCGCGCGCGCTCCTTTTCCACCGCCTGTTCCTGTTCGAGCTGCGCCAGTTGGCGCAGCATGTTGCGCTTGCCGAGCCGCAGGGCGACGCCGGTCGCCGAACCCACAATGAGCAGCGAGGCCAGGCCCTGGAACCACCACGTCTGCCACAGGTGGGGTTGCAGCACGATGGCGAGCGACGCGCCGGTGTCGTTCCAGACGCCGTCGCTGGTGCAGGCAATGACGCGAAAGCGATAACTGCCCGGCGGCATGTTGTTGTAATGCGCGGTGCGTCGCGACCCGGCGTCAATCCAGTCCGGGTCCAGCCCTTCGAGCCGGTATTTGAAAAGGCATTTTTCCGGCGCTTGAAAGTTGAGCATGGTGTACTGGAATTCCAACTCGCCGCGCCCGGGCGGGATGCGGATCGGCGAGTCCGGGGGCGGCGAAGGCGTTCCCCTGGTTTCGGAAATGAAACGGGTGGGCGTCACCCGCTGCCAGGATTTTTTATCAGCGATCAGCTTTTCGACATAGACGGGGGCCGGAACGCCGATGGTCATATTGGCGGCTGGATCAACGACCACCGCCCCTTTGCTGGTGGGGAACCAGAGCCGGCCATCCCGCGCTTTCCAGCCGGCGGGTTTGCCCAAGCCGTTGCATTGCGGACTTTCCATGCCATCCACCTTGACGTAGGCGATGCAGGAGAGAGTTTTTATGTCGCCGCGGTCGAACGCAGCCAACCCCCGTTTGAGCACGCGAAAAATTCCCCTGGAGCAACTCATCCACAACCAGCCCTGATCATCCTCCAGAATCTCGAAAATCTCGTCGCTGAACATTCCCTGCTGCGTCGTGTAGGCGGTAAAGCGGCCATCTTTATACCGGTTGAGGCCGCCATTGCCGGTGCCAATCCAGAGATCGTGCTGGTCGTCTTCGTAAAGCGCGATGATAGCATTGTCGGAAAGGCCGTTGCGCGTGGTGAAGTTCGTGAACTGCCCGTCTTTCAACCGGCTTAACCCGCCTCCGGTGCCAAACCACAGACTGCCGGCGTGATCCTCGCAAATGGCCCGGACGGAGTCGCCCGCCAGATTTTCCCTGGTGGTATAATTGGTGAAGGTGCCGTCCCGGAGGCAGCTCAATCCCCGGCTGGTGCCGATCCAGATTTTCCCGGACTCATCTTCATGAATGACCCGCACCGGGGCGTTGATCATTCCGTTCTTCCAAGTGTAATGGGTGAAGGTTCCGTCCTTCAGCCGCGTCAAGCCGCCGTCATAATCCGCGCCCATCCAGATGCTGCCGTCGCGGCCTTCACAAAGCGACAAGATCAGATCTTGGGCGAGGCCATTGGTGGCGGCGTAATCCATGATCCGCTCGTCTTTCAACAAATCGGCGCCACCGCCCCAGGTGCCCAGCCACAAGCCGCCGCCCCGGTCCTCCAAGACTGACATGATGTGATTGTGACTGAGGCCCTGCTGTTTGGTATAGGCAGTGAACCGCCGGGGCGTGAGCCGGCTCAGCCCCTCGTTGGAGCCGACCCAGAGATTGCCTTCGCGATCTTCAAAGAGGGCGTTGACCTTGTCATAAGGCACGCCCTCGTTGTTCAGTTCGTTGAAAAACCGGCCTTCGCGAAACCGGTTCAAACCGCTGTAAGTGCCAACCCAGAGGTTGCCCACGCGGTCTTCGCAGATGGTGGTCACGAAGCTGTCCGACAATCCGTAGCGCGTGTTGTAGGCGTAAAAACTTCCCGTCCAATACCAATTGTACCAAAGCATCCCGTTGTTGGAACCAATCCAGATGCGGCCGCCCTTGTCCTGGCAAATTCCCCGCACGGCATCGTTCGGCAACCCTTTGGGCATGTTGAAGGAATCCATGATTTCGTCCGCTTTCAGCCGGTTCAATCCTTTGCCGGTCGCGACCCACAAGGTCGCGTCGTGGTCTTCGTAGATGTAGCTGACCATGTCCGAAAACAATCCCTGCTTGGTGGTGTAATTGGTGAACTTGCCTTTTTTGAAGCGGCTCATGCCTGTCGTGGTGCCAATCCAGAGGGCACCGTCCGAGGTTTTGGTGATCACCTTTAAATTGTCACCGGCCAGGCCGTCGCTCCGGCAATAATGGGACCAGACTCCATTTTTCAACCGGGTCAGGCCGCCGCCATCGGTGCCAATCCAAAGCGCGCCGTCCGCGTCGGCGCACAAGGCGGTGATGGATGAATCCTTCAACTCCGGCGTGTTCCGGGTGTCGAAGGAGGTGAAGGAAACGCCGTCGAACCTTGCCAAACCATGCGGAGTCCCCAGCCAGAGATAACCATCGCGCGTCTGGGCGATGGCCTGAACGAGATTGTCCGGCAGACCTTCGTCCAACTGCCAGGTGCGCGAGGCATATTCGAAGGTGGTGTGGTCCAGATTCGCCCAATCGAGCCAGCCGCTGGAATAACTAATTTGCCGCCGATAATTGATGGTCTTGCGGTTCTGTTTATCCACGGTGAAAATTTCCAGATTGCCATCCTCATTATTGTTCGCGGCGGGATGAGGTTGTGCCGCCGCGTCCAGGCTCGACCAGGCCGACCAGAGATCGGAGCCGCCGCTCTGCATCTCCCAGCGATGCAAGACGGTCCCGTCCCTGGCGGCGATCGCGTAAACTTCCAGGCGTCCGTCGGCACTGTGAGCCACGGCCAGGTTCGGGTCCGCGCCCACGTCTCCGCCAAAATCAAGCCAAGGCGACCAGGGCGCGCCGACTTCCGTGGACTTTTGGCAGATACGGACGACCGCGCCATTGGTGATGCTCACCGCGAAGACTTCCAGGCGCGCAACCACGGTGCGGGCCACGACGAAGCCGGACGAAATGGAACCGCCCAGGTTGTCCCACCCGGACCAACCGTTGGTCGTGCCGAGACTGCGCTGCCAGCAATGGGTCAGATTTTTGGAGCCAGCCTCGACGCCGAAAACTTCGAGCCGGCCATCGCCATTGGCGGCAACGACGGGGCCGGGTTCGAGGTTGCCGCCGAGGCTTGCCCAAGCCGACCAGCCGCCGTGAACATTGGTTTGCCAGAGATGCCGCACGTTGCCGCCTCCAGCGGCCACGGCGAAGACTTCCAACCGGCCGTCTGAATTCCGATTGGCGGCAACGGGAGGTTGCAGCTCGCCGCCCAAGTTTTTCCATTCCGACCAATTGTGGCTGTTCGGTGATTGCTGGCGGATGCGCATCAGAGAATCGTTCGTTCGATTCACGGCGAACACTTCCATCTGGCCGTCCGCATTGGTGGCGACTGCAATTCCCGGCCATACCGACCCGCCAAGGCTGGACCAGGCAGACCAGTCGCCGTTGGATGGCTTCTGCCAGCGGTGGTGCAACTGGCCGTCCTGCTCAATTTTGAACACTTCCAACTGGCCATCGGCGTTTTTTCCCAGCACCGGTGCGCCGATGAGCGAGCCGGCCTCCGCCCCGGCTGCGGCGGACAAAGAAATGGGAAAAAGACCGAGCAGCAGGGCGAAAACCGCCGGGCACGGCCGAGAGAAGCAGCGTGTAAGATGGAACAACATCACGGGCGGAACAATTCAATGGCGGACGGCAGATTTCCGGGCATGCCGGAGATTATGCAGCCGTTTTCAAAGCGACTCAAATTAAAAGACAATGCTGTCTTCCTGTCGGGCGCATCCGCGCACGGTCCCCGAACTCACGACCGGCGGACCCCCTCTCCTCCATGAAGTGGAGGAGAGGGCTGGGAAGAGGAGGCGCTTTTGCCCACGCCCGCGCTGGTCATTTGAGACAAGCTTTCCCTCTCCCCGGCCCTCTCCCACTCCCTGCGTCGTGGGAGAGGGAGAAGAATCGGGGGCAGTGCGGACGCACCCCTTCCTGTCTGCGTAATCTGGCCTGTCACTGGACATAGTAATAAAATTCACCGGTTATTGTAATTGGGCCAGCGGCGGGCGTATGTTAAGTTTGTGTTAATCTGAGTTTCAGAAACAAACCAGCTTATGAAAAAACTTGCGATTGGATGCGGGGCAGTTGGCGTGGTGGTCATCGTAATTGTGGTGATTGCGGCACTGGCCGGCATGGGCAGCTACAACCGGCTGGTGAAACTTTCGCAGAACGTGAACCAGCAATGGGCACAGGTGCAGAATGATTATCAGCGTCGCGCGGACTTGATTCCGAACCTGGTGCAGACCGTCCAGGGCGCGGCGAATTTCGAGAAATCCACGCTGGAAGCGATTACGCAGGCGCGTGCGTCGGTGGGACAGGTGAAGCTGGATCCAAACAACGCCCCGACCGACCCGCAGAAACTCGCCGCGTACGAACGCGCGCAAGGGCAGCTTTCCTCGGCGTTGTCGCGCTTGCTGGTGGTTTCGGAGCGCTATCCCGAGCTCAAGGCGAATTCCAACTTTCGCGACTTGCAGGCGCAGTTGGAGGGAACGGAAAACCGGATTGCCGTGGCACGGCGGGATTTCAACGAAGCGGTCGGCAGTTACAATACCTCGGTGAAATCATTCCCGACCGTGCTTTATGCGGCCGCCTTGGGGTTCCCGGAGAAGCCGTATTTCAATGCCGCGCCCGGCTCGGAGGTTGCGCCCAAGGTGCAATTTAATTTTGGCAACTCGCCAACCACGCCCGCCCCTGCCCCGGCACCCGCGCCGGCGAAGCCGTAATTTTGTGAAACGCTGGCCTGTCATTCTGGTTTTGCTCTGCTGCTGGCGGGCTTGGGCGGCGGAAGTCATTCCCCCGGCTCCGCCCGATTATTTCAACGACTACGCGCATGTGACGTCGCCGGCCACGGCCAGCCGCTTGGACCGGGAGCTGAGGGATTTTGAGAAGCAGACATCCAGCCAGCTTCTGGTTGCGATCTACCCGAAGATGCAGTCGGACTCCTCGATTGAAGATTATGCGGTGCGGGTTTACCGGGCCTGGAAGGTGGGTTTGAAGGGAAAAGACAATGGCGCGGTGCTGCTGGTATTTGTCCAAGACCATAAGATGAACATCACCACCGGCTACGGCCTGGAAGGGGCCATGCCGGACGTGATATGCAAACGCATCATTGCGGATGAAATCGCGCCGCATTTCAAACAGGGTGATTACGATGGGGGCCTGACTGCCGGTGTGGCGGCGATGATGGCTGCGGCCAAAGGCGAATACAAGGGGACTGGACAAACGGTGGCCCAAGCGAAGCAACGAAAACAAAATCGCAACTCGGGCATCTGGACCATCGTGGGCATCATCATTTTAATTTTGATTTTCTCGCGGCGCAGGCGGATGGGTTATGGGGGCGGATGGATGATGGGCGGCGGAGGTTTCGGAGGCTGGTCCGGTGGCGGCGGAGGGGGCGGTGGCGGCGGGGGTTTTAGCGGAGGGGGCGGCAGTTCTGGCGGCGGCGGAGCAAGCGGAAGCTGGTGATTGATTTATGAAGGCAAGGGATTTTATCAAGGAGCTGCACAACGAGGACATTGTGGCGGCGATCCGCAAGGCGGAAAAGCGGACGTCCGGTGAAATCCGCGTTTTCATCAGCCGCCGAGAACCAACGGATGCCATAACGGCGGCGCAGGAGCAATTCGCGAAGCTGGGAATGGACAAGACCGCCGAGAAAAACGCGGTGTTGATTTACGTGGCGCCGCGCGTGCGGAAATTCGCCATCATCGGCGACGCGGGCGTGCATCAACGTTGCGGCGATGGCTTTTGGCAGGCGGTGGCGGGAGAAATGACGGGGCATTTCAGGAAGAGTCAGTTCACCGAAGGAATTCTTCACGGCATCCACAAGGCGGGCGAATTGCTGGCGCAACATTTTCCGGGCAAGCCGGATCATCCGAACCAACTGCCGGATGATGTGGAGCATGATTGAAAAGACCACTTCCAGTTTCAAACCGCACTATTTACCCCGCAGATTCGGAGACGGCCGCAGATAAAAGCAGGGGTTAAATCAGCCATCTGCAGTCGTCTCCGAATCTGCGGGAGCAATGCTATTGCTAACCGGCGTCCCCGTTTCCGCGCGGCTCGAAGGCGGCTTCGTAAAGCTGGACAAAATCGGCTTCGGTCAGCGGGCGCGGGTTGAAGCCGGCGGTCCATTGGCGCGCGGCTTCGGCAGCGAGCGTTTTGAGATCGGATTTTTTCACGCCGCAGTCCGCGAGAGAACGCGGCATTTGCGCCAGATTAAGAAGTGATTCCAAGCGCGCGATCAAGGCGCCGAGAGCGGGTTCGTGGCCGTCGCTGACACAGGCGATCTCCGGCGCGGAAGCCAGTTCGGCGTAAGCGTGCCGCGCGGCCGAATCCTGGCCGTTGAAACGCACGACCAATGGCAGCATGATGCCAACGGCCTGACCGTGGACAAGGTTGTAACGCGCAGTGAGGGGATTCGCCGCGGAATGGACGGCACCGAGCATGCTGTTTTCGATGGCGGTCCCGGCGAGCGCCGCGCCCAACAACATCCGCCCGCGCGCTTCGAGATCGGCGGGATTGCGCAGCACGGTGGGAAAACTGCTTACCAATAATTTGAATGCTTCGTGGGAATACATCAGCGAGAGGGCATTCCGTTTGCGGGTCACGGCGGTTTCGACAGCGTGGGTGATGGCATCAATGCCGGTACAGGCCGCGACGCGCGCCGGTTGCGAGACGGTCAGCGCGGGATCGAGAATGGCAATGCGAGCGGCGGCTTTCGGATCGCCGCAGGCCATTTTTTGGTGGGTGTGTTCGTCCGCAATCAACGCGAAGGACTGGCATTCGCTGCCGGTGCCGGCGGTGGTGGGAATTGCGATCAAGGGGAGCATGGTTTTCGTCGCTTTGCCGACGCCCCAGTAGTCGTGCATGCGGCCGCCGTTGGTCAGGAGAAAATTGCAACCCTTGGCGGTGTCCATGCTGCTGCCGCCGCCCAATCCGACGATGGTGTCGGTCGCGGCCGCTTTGGCCACAGCCAGGCATTCATCCACGTCGCGCGTGGTGGGATTCTCGCGGGCTTTGCCGAAAAGCGTGACCTGCAAACCCGCCGCTTCCAAAATTCGTTGCACGCGCCCGGCGTGGCCGGCGGCGACGATGCCAGGATCGGTCACGAGCAGAATTTTTTTTGCTCCAATTTCGCGGGCCAGTTCACCGGCGCGCTCGACGGTGTTTACGCCGAAAACCAAACGTGTGCGCGGCTGATGGTCGAAGGGCGCGGAACCGGTGAGCGTGTCTGAAGAGGCAGTGTTGGACATGGGAGCATTCCTGTCATTTCACGCGCGCTCGATGGAGCGGCGTTTGTATAAAAACTCGAACATGTTGCCTTCGTGCGGCTGGTCCCAAGAAATTTTCATCGTGGAGATCGGGCCGAGATTCAGCCTTTCTATGAGCGGCGATTCGAGCAATTGTTCCGTAAAAGCCGGATCTTTCGTGATGGCGGTCACGACCAGCGACGGGCCGATTTGCTTAAGCATTTCCGCCTGCGGGACCTCGACGACGCTGGCGTATGGGCAAAGGAACTCGCGGTTCGCCAGCGGATGGGCGAAGGATTGGCAATGAACAATCGTGGGCCGCAGATAGACGCCGCCCTCGAATTCCACCTTGCGCGGGCCGTTGCGATATTTGGCGGTGACGTCGGTCGCGCCGGAAGTTTTCAAATCCTGCTCGATGGCGCCGTCAATGTATTCGGCCATCTTGGGATTGGCGAAACCGGAAAGGCGGGCGTTTTCATCTGTGGGCAGCAGCGGCACGATGGGGCCAAGCTTGCGCGCCAGGGCGTCGGCGATTTCCGCGCCGTATTTCGGCACCACGACGGCCGAGGCGTTGATGCAACTGCGCCCGCCGTTGTCGGAGATGGATGAAGCCATCACGTCGAGATAATTGGGCCAATTCTCGATTTCATCCGCGCCAATGAGAATTTTGCTGAAGCCTGGGCCGTGAATTTGAATGGCGGGATTGTGCGCGTAACGGTCGGTGGTGCTCTTGTCGCCAAAAATCAGCGCGCGTCCGCACGATTTCAATATCTCCCCTGCCCCTTCGTGGTCGGTCGGATAAAAACCGAACGCCTCCGCCGGACAACCCGCCGCGATGAACGCCTGGATGAGACGCAGCGGCGTCCAAGGTTCTTCGCGACCGGGCTTGATGATGACGGGGATTTTCAGCGCAATGGCCGGGAGCCAGAGCGAATTGACCGCCGGGGAATTGCTGGGCATCACGAGGCCAAGCGCCTGGGTCGTGGGATAATAACTGACCGGCGTGCCGAATTGTTCGCCGTACCCATGGTCGAGAATGGAGAGGTGCAGACCGCGCGTGAGGCCGTTCAATACCGTGCGCAAATTCGTTAGTGCGTGATGAATCTTCGCCATGTTGCGGCGGACCATGACGTGCGGCAGACCGCTCGTGGCGGAAAGCGTTTCCAGATATTGCTGCGCGGTTTGGGTGTGGCCTTTGTCGCCCAACGGCAATGTTCCGTTGAGAAAAAATTCGCCCGCCTTGGCGCTGATATCAATGAGTTGCGCGGTGGTGAATTTTTTCAACGCGGCACGTGACTCTCCCACCTTGGCGAGATCCTTGCGGATGATGCCGGCATTGACCTGGCTGATGAAGACCAGCGGCGTGCCGTTGCGGTGATCAACGATTTTGATCTGGTCGAGGCTTTCGTAAGCTTTGCCGCGGCGCAGGACGGGGATGTGGGGGAGGGTGTTCATGTTTTAGGAATTTCTTTTGCCAGATGAGGGATGGCTGTTTGTGCTCCGCTGTGCTTTTTTTAAAAGCGGCGAATCGCGCGAAGTCATGCCCAATTTTTCAGCCAAAGTCGTTGTCTTCATGGCAGCGCCAATATGCCCGAATTCCGTGACTCCGCAAACTCGCAATCATTTGCCCTTGTATTCAAGCGTGGGTGGCAGGTTGAAAACATTCGTCCCAACTTCATCAGCGAAAATGACCTTGATGCTGGTGAACCGGTCGTCACGCCATTGCTGCTCTTTCAACAGCCAGTCGCGCACGAATTGGGCGACCGTTTTGCGGCACTCTTCGCGCACCAGGGCCAGATGCGTGGCATCACCGGCGTATTGGCCGAGGGTTGGTGTGATGTCCTTTTCCAACTGGTCCATTTGTTCGTTGGCGTTAAAGCGGCCCCAGCCGGCGGTGGATTTTTTTTCCATGCGCGAGGTGTCTATCGCCGGCGGCAGGCTGGGATGTATCCGGGGTGCGTGGACCACGCAAATGTTGGTCGCCACTTCTAGTTTCCAGGAGTCGTGCAACCGCAAATAATAACGGTAAGTCGCCGGGACTTTGATTTCGGTCACGGTGCTGCCCAGATTCAAATTGCCCCAGCCGGTGATAAGGTTGTTCGACTCGGACAGGCTTTCGGTCAACGTCAATGTGGCCAATTCCAGGCGGCCACCCGGCTCCGAACTGAGCTGGGGCAGCGATTCCTCGAATGTCCGGGTGATGGTGCTCTGGCCGAACTTTCCCAGAATTTTCTCCGTCTCCTGTCCGAAAGCGTGGATGCTCTCGGCTGGAATTTTTGCACAACTCCTGATGGCAATCACCGAACCACCGACAATCAACAGCACGACGAGCACCACGGCCAGCGGCCAGCGAAATTTGCTCAGCGTGCTTTCCGAACCAGCTTGTTCCGGGGTGGCGCTCACACGAGCACTCTAGTGCATCACTCACACGCTTCAAGCCATCAATAAACCCCCTCGACGATGTTCTTTTCCATTGCGCCAAACGGGCGCACTTCGGCGACGCCATCCCAAGTGTAGGGAGCGCGCGGCTCGCGGCGGATGGCCTCATCGCGTTCGAGGAAGCGGGGCATGAAAAATTCCTTAGTAAGGGTGGTCAGTTCCACGCGGCCCCATTCGCCATAGGCTTTCACCTGCTCGGTTTTGTCCGGGTTCACGACGCGCAGGACGGCGCGCGGCTGAGGCGAGTAATAGGTGATGGAAAAATTGTCCTCGGGCCGGAGCGGAACGCTGGCGGCGAGGCCCATGAGGGTGTTGCCGTAGGTGGGGTAAAAGCCGATGCGATTTTCCAGCACTTCCTCGACGATAAAGCGGACGT
>JAQGPB010000305.1 GCA_028293265.1 Pedosphaera sp.
CTTGAAAAAGACCACCACCCGGAGCTATTGGAGTTATTATGATGACGTTCCTGAAACCACGGCTGATCGTGATGTAGGCCGGCTCTATGGGAAAGTCCGCATCACGAGCGAACCTTACTCAAACGCCATCATTCTTACTTCCAATTCCAAGGAAAATTTGTTGGTCGTGGAGGAGGTCCTCAAGCAATTGGATGTTCCGTCGGAGGCGGGAGAAAGCACATTTCGGATTGGCCTCAAATTTGCCAAGGCCGCCACGGTGGCAAACAGCATCAACATCCTGTTCGCCAAGGGCGGTTCGCCGCCATTGCGGCCAGTCACACCTCCGGGGCAGCAAAATGTGCCCAACCCACAACAGCAACAGCAGCAGCAAGCCGGCAATTTCCAGAGCAGCTTTGAACTGGAACAGGAAACCAAGGAAGAAGGCTATTTCCCCTGGCTGGGCGGGCAGCCGGAGACTGGCCGCAGCAGCGACGGTCGTAATACCACCCGTCCGGTGAGTGATCTCGTCGGGCGGGTGCGGGTGGTGGCGGACCAGCGCAGCAATTCGCTGCTGATCTCCGCGAATGTCCATTTTTTCCCCCAAGTCTTGAAGCTTATTGATGACTTGGATGCGCCAACGGCGCAGGTGTTGATTGAGGCGAGGATCGTTGAGGTGTCCAGTGATTTTCTGGACAAGCTCGGCGTCCGCTGGTCGCCGGATGGCACCAAGGTTTTTACGGCTGCCGACTATGACAATTCGCTGCTTGCCCACGCGAGCGGGAATTATACGAAGGGCTTCGGCGGAAACACCACCGTCAATACACCCCAATCCAGCACGGTGGCCCAAGCTTTGAGAAGTTTGCGTTCGGGCGTGTTGGACAGCACCGTCAACATGGACTTTCTGGTGCAGTTCCTGCGGGAGAACACTGATGCCACCGTGCTGGCCGAGCCGCAAATCAGCATTGAGGACAATGAATCCGGCAAAATCTTTGTGGGCCAGCAGGTGCCTTTCATCAACAACACTTTGACGACTGATGTGGGCGGGCAAAATAACAGTTTCGTATATCGGGATGTGGGCGTCATTCTCGAAGTGACCCCGCATATCAACACGATGGGAGAAGTTGCCCTGAGAATTCATGCCGAGTCGTCCGACGTGGTGCCGGGGCAGACCATCCTCGGCGGCGCGGTTATCAACACGCGCAATTTCAAAACCGACCTCACCGCGAAAAACGGCCAGACCCTCGTTTTGGGTGGAATCATTCAAAAGGAGGTTTCAGACACTCTGCGGAAAACACCCATTCTGGGCAGCATTCCGGGCCTGAAGTGGCTTTTCAACAAGAAGGACAAGACCCAGCACGAAGTCGAGCTGATGGTTTTTCTCCGCCCCAAGGTTGTGAAAAGTCCCGAAGATGCCAGGTAGCTTCTGGACGAGATAAAACGCAAGGCGCCCTTTGTACAGAAATGGGAGAACGGCACGCCGACAAATAAAAAGGAAGGAAAGGTTAAATGATCCACTCCGGCAGGAATAAATCAGCTTGCCAATTATGGCAATGGAACAAAGTTCTTTCCCGGCATCACAAGTGTGTTGAGATGGCTGAGTGACCTATTGAGGCTCAGAAAACAACGCAACAAGGTTAAGTCACACCGCTCCTGCGTCGTGCGGAGAGGGAAAAGAAACCGAGCGCGTTGGCCGCATTGTTTTCTGAGCCTCAAGCATAACCGTCCTTGGCGGCGGCATTGGTTTTGAATCTGCCATGTGCAGAGGGTTATGTTAGAGGCTCAAAGTGTGAAGATCACGCGCAATGCGTGAAGCAGTAGCTTTTTTTCCATCTTCTCAATTTCGTTTTCCATGATTTTCTATGCGAAATCTTTGTGGCAACTCCCATGCTTGCATAATTCCTAATGAAACATCCAAGGTGCTCTATGAAAATCCAAACACGAGCCTTCACCCTGATCGAACTCATGGTCGTCATTGCCATCATTGCCGTCATCGCCGCGCTCCTGCTGCCGGCTTTGTCCAAGGCCAAACGGCGCGCCATCAGCCGCAGCTTGAACCCGGTCGCCACCGAAACATCCGGAGCGCGCCCGGAGGGCACCGCACCCGCCGCCCCACCGCAACGCCCGCTCGCGACTGTCAAAAGTTTTAACGCCACCGTCTCGCTCAAGCCAGAGCTCAGCGTCGGCACTGCGCAACCGGAATCAATCTACACGGCCCGACTTACAACTTCCTTCCAAGCCTCCAATCCTTCCGGCAGGGGCGAGTGCGAAGTCCTCCTGCCCCTGCCCCCGCAGATCATTTCGTTGGCCGATCTCGAAGTCACCGTCAACGCCCGGCCCAGTGAATCCGTGGAAATTCGCGGCGACAAGCTGGTCTGGTTCGGCCTGCTCCCGGCCGAGTCCACGCCCATGACCATCGCTTATTCAGCCGTCGGCAAGGGCCTTTACTATCTCCAAACGCCGCCCGGCAACATCCTGGACACCTTCCACATTGACCTGACGGCCGTCGGGCCGGACGTACGCATGCTCGAACTCTCCCTCCAACCGACCAGATTCGGTCGCGGCAACGGCCAGACTGTCTATACCTGGGATTACAAGCATCTGCTTTATGGCCGGCCAATCGCGCTGGATGTGCTAGGCGTCGCGCCGATTGACCGACTCGGTGAACTTACCTGGTTGGGCCCGGCCAGCGTGGTCGTGTTTGGGTTTCTGTTGGGACTCATCGCCAACGTCTATTATCTCCGCAACTTTGATCGCTGGCTGCTCTTGTTGATTTTGGGCACCTTCACCGGGGCCTATCCGCTGATGTATTTCGCCCAGGAATTCATCCCGCTCAACTCTGCCATCCTCGTCTCCTCGGCCATCGTGCTCACCGTCATCGCCATCCGTTCGCTGACGATCATGAGCCTGCGCCTCGCGTTGCTGGGCATTGTGCTGCCCGCCGCCGCCATCCTCGCCGTCACCATCGTGGCCGCGATCCAGACGCGTCTGCAGGGCATCCTCATCACCGGAACCGGCTTTGCGATGTTCATCGTGGCCATGCTGTTGATCCCGCGTGTGAAACGCGAAAAGACTTTGCCAGCAAATCCTCAACCCGCTGCTGCATAGCTGGAATTCATACAGCTACGCTCCAATCCTTCGTTGGTATCAGGCTGATATTGATCAATTGGACTTTGGGGCTAATCTCGGTTCAGAAACAAGCAACCACAAAACATACTCGAATGAATATTTCGGCTCGCCTGTCTCGTCACATTGGTCGCGTGGTTGCTGTTTGTATCCTTACCGGGTGTCTCATTATGGGTGCTTCAAGCAGGGCTGCTGACGCAGCCGGAACAACTGCCGCTAAAGCCGATGATTTTCTCAATTCAATTGGTGTCTGTACGCATATTTCCCAGGGCAAGGATGCACCGGCCAAGGTTGCGGAATGCCTGACCTACGCCCGCATTCGTTGCATCCGCGATGATGGACCGGGAAATCCGACAACCCTGCAATCGTTCATCGAAGTTTATAAGACCTCCGGGGCCAGAGTGGTGCTGTTGCCCAGGACTGGCGACGTCGCGGCCAGCCTGAAACAATATGAAACGCTGGCGGCAGCGGGCGCTCTTCTTGCCGCCGAAGGGCCCAATGAACCCAACAATTGGCACGTCACCTATCAGGGAGCGACTTCCTCGAAGGAATCGTCGCTGCCGATTGCCATGTTCCAGCGGGATTTGTATGCCGCCGTGAAAGCCGATTCCAAGCTGGCGGGAATTCCAGTATTTCACTCCAGTGAATCCGGAGGGTCTCAACCGGACAACTGCGGGCTTCAATTTCTGACCATTCCGAAGGGTGCAGGCACTTTGATGCCGGACGGCACAAAATACGCCGATTACGCCAATACGCACAATTACGTCTGCGATCATTTGAAAGGCATCAGCGAGGACAACATCGCGTGGAATGCCGAAGACCCGACGCTGAAAGGCAAGTGGGACGGATTGCACACCGAGTATGGGCATACTTGGTGGGGCAAGGGGTTTGATGGTTATGCCAATGCCCAGCTCGAAACCCTGCCCAGGGTCACCACCGAGACCGGCTGGAGCACCCAGATTGGCGAAGGCGGGCATACCGACGCGATTTCCGAGGAGGAACAGGGCAAGCTTTTCCTGAACCTCTACCTGGCTGCGTTCAAGCGGGGTTGGAGTTATACATTTATCTACATGCTGCACGA
>JAQGPB010000308.1 GCA_028293265.1 Pedosphaera sp.
GTTGGCCACGAGATCATTGGCGGCGGCAATCGGGAGATAAGTGGCAAGCAGCAAGAGGACAATCACCACGTGCTCCTTGGTTTCCATGAAAAAATTATGGGCAAAAGGCCACGGCCCCTTGAGAATCACCGCCTTGTCCGCGCTGTAAGAGGTCACATACCAATAACCGGCGACTAGATAGCCCAGCCACATCGCCGCCGCGATGCCCAGGCTCAGTTTCCGGATGCGGCCCTGGTTCGCGGCAGTCACGTGCAGCACATCCATGAACAACCACACGCTCCCGATCACGCACAACACCCCGAACATGACGTGCGACATCAAAATCAATTCGTTCATATAAGTGGGCGCTACCAGCCAAAGCACACCCATGCGCTCCTCAATACTCTTTTCGTTTTCCCTCCGCAATTTTTTTTCCGCCCGCCCCATCTGGTAAAGTTCTTGCCAGCGTCTTCCATCGCCTAAATGCTACCGGCATGGAATCGAGGACTGATTTTACGATGGGCGCACCACAGCGGTCGCCTTTCTCAAATAAACTGGCCATCATGAGCTTGGTGTCGGGGGTTTTGTTGCTAGGGATTGAGTATTGTTTTGGACATTGGTGGACTTTCTTCACTTTACAAAAGCCAACTCTCCAGTTGGTTGTCCACGACATTTGTGGCCCGTTTTTGGCAGTTTCAGCGGTCGCCTGCGGGCACATTGCCCTGAAGCGACCGAGAAAAATGCCTTTGCAACGGGGCAGCGGCTTTCTCGCATGCACCGGTGCAATCACGGGCTACGTGGGAGCAGCCGTATGGATCTTATTGCCGTTCGCAAATGCGAAAGCCGCATATCCAGCGGGAGCGTGCCGGGCTAATCTGCAACAGCTAAGCATTGCTGCGCGTATCTGGGCCGGTGATCATGACGATACTTATCCCTCAAATTTGTTGAGCCTGACCAATGAAATGTCAAATCCAGGAATCTTGATTTGTCCTCTTGACCCGAACCACAAACGATTGCCGTCAACTGTTCCTATGACTTGGGACGCAACCAATATCACTTATGAATTTCTGACATCCGGTGTGGCGGAAAGCAATGTCACGGATCGAACAGTTGTCTTCCGTTGTCCGTTCCACGGCTTTGAAGTGATGGGCGACGGTTCCGTGCGCTCCGGACCGGCGATCCGTTAATATTATAGTGACATTCATTATGAAACTGGCTCCGAATTTTGCACTTGTACTGGTGACTGCGCCAGATTTGAAAATCGCGCGCCAATTGGCCCAGTCAGCCTTGAAGGCACGGCTGATTGCCTGCGCGAATTTAATTCCAAAAATTGAGTCCCATTACTGGTGGGAGGGAAAAATTGAAATGGGCGGCGAGGTGTTGCTGCTCATGAAAACCTCGCGCAAAAATCTGGCAGATCTGGAAAAACTGATCGTCGCCAGACATCCCTACGATACGCCCGAATTTCTCGTGCTCCCGTTGAAAGCTGGCAACGCGCGCTATTTAAAATGGGTCAAGGATTCTGTGTCTGGACAGCCTCTGAGGTGGACAGGTGCAGTGCGTTGTTGAGATTTGAAGGTCTCCACCCGCCTCCTTACGTCGGCGGCTGCAAACCGTTCCACAAGCCATCCGGACCGGCCATCAACAACCTTGCGCCCCGTCAAGGTTTTCCTTTACGTTGCCACCCAATCACCGATGACGTGGCCGCAAAATTACGACCCCCTCCACAACGCCGCCCTTTCCACCTTGATGGCCGCGCTCCCGGTCGTCGTGCTGCTCGGTTCCATTGCCGCGTTGAAAATCCGCATCCACCTTGCGGCGCTGCTTGGCTTGGGCGTGGCATTGGCGGTGGCAATTTTCATTTATCATCTGCCGATCAAAGTCGCGGCGGCCACCACGATTTACGGCGCGGCTTACGGTTTGTTTCCCATCGGCTGGATCATCCTCAATCTGATTTTTCTTTATCAGCTCACCGTCGAAAAGGGTTTGTTTGCAATCCTCCGCGGCAGCCTCTCCCTGCTCGCGCCCGATCCACGCGTGCAGGTCATTCTCATCGCTTTTTCGCTTGGCGCATTTTTCGAAGGCGCGGCCGGTTTTGGCACGCCCGTCGCCGTTACCGCCGCGATCCTGATGCAACTTGGTTTCCGACCGCTGGCTGCTTCTGGGCTTTCGCTCATTGCCAACACCGCGCCGGTTGCCTTCGGCGCGCTCGGCACGCCCATCATCGCGCTGAGCAAAACGACCGGCATCAGTGAAATCGCCCTCTCCGCCATGGTCGGACGCCAGCTTCCTTTTTTCTCGCTGATCGTTCCGTTCTGGGTTGTCTGGGCGATGGCTGGCTTTCGCGGGATGTGCGAAATCTGGCCCGCCGCCCTGGCCGCCGGACTCGCCTTCGCCATCCCGCAATTTCTCATTTCCAATTTCCACGGCCCTTGGCTCGTTGACATTGTCTCCGCAATTTCCTCGATGGCCGCGGTGGCAGTGCTGCTCCGGTTCTGGCAGCCGAAAAAAATCTGGAAGCTTCCTGAACCCCTCGAATCCGCGCCGACGTCGGCACCGGTCGTTCACACCCCGCAAACCGTCCGCCGCGCCTGGGCACCTTGGATTCTGTTGAGCGGCTTTGTCTTTCTTTGGGGACTGCCGAGCATGAAAAACGGCCTCAATAAGATTTCCGCGCCGGAATTCGCCGTGGCCGGACTTCATAACGTCGTGTTGCGCACACCGCCCGTTGTGCCGGCACCCACGCCAGAGCATCCTGCGAAACCCGAAGCCGCAATATTTCAATTCTCCTGGCTTTCGGCAACCGGTACCGGGATTTTGGCCGCCGCCATTGTCTCCGGTGTGGCAATGGGTTTCTCGTTTGGCGCCATGTTTAAAATATTTGCGGCCACCCTGATTCGTGTCCGCTATTCCCTGATCACCATCGCCGCCATGCTCGCACTTGGCTACGTCACGAAATATTCGGGCACGGACGCGACGCTCGGGCTCGCGCTCGCCCGGACGGGAAAGCTCTATCCATTTTTTGGGACGCTGCTCGGCTGGCTCGGCGTGGCGTTGACTGGTTCCGATACTGCGTCAAACGTCCTGTTCGGGAGCTTGCAACGCATCACCGCCGAACAGACCGGCATCTCGCCAATACTCATGGCGGCGGCGAACAGCTCCGGTGGCGTCATGGGCAAAATGGTGGACGCCCAAAGCATCGTCGTTGCCAGCACGGCCACGAACTGGTACGGCCACGAAGGAAGCATTTTGCGTTACGTCTTTTTCCACAGCCTTGCGCTGGCGGTGCTCATGGGAATCCTCGTTTTACTTCAAGCGTATGTGATGCCGTTCAGCGCAATGGTGGTGAAATAAATTACGTGCTTCGTATCGCGAGCTGACGTCAGTGCATCCCCGGCAGGTTTTGGACTGCGCCGATCCTGGTGCCTTCCACCGATACGCCCTTACACCAAAGCCGAAATCGCCGCCTGATAAACCGGCAGCGTCTCCTTAAAATCGCCGACGGTGACTCTCAAATCTCGAAGAATTCCATCCCGCAGTCCGTAAATCCATCCATGCACCGCCAGCTCCTGGCCACGTTCCCAGGCGTCTCGCGCAATCGAGGTGTGACAAACATTGACCACCTGCTCAATGACGTTCAATTCACATAGCCGGTCAGAAGCCTTGGCATCACCCTCCAAGCCGGTCAGATATTTCTCATGCTTCAGCCGCACATCTTGAAGATGGCGCAGCCAATTATCGCTCAAGCCCAGCCGGTCGCGTCGAAACGCCGCCCGCACGCCGCTGCACCCATAATGGCCGCAGACAATGACGTGGCGCACCTTCAGGATATCCACCGCGAACTGCATCACCGACAAACAATTGAGATCGGTATGCACGACCAGATTCGCGACATTGCGGTGGACAAACAATTCCCCTGGCAGCAAGCCGACAATTTCATTGGCCGGCACCCGGCTGTCCGAACAGCCGATCCACAAATAGCTGGGTGACTGCTGCCGTGAAAGCTTGAGGAAAAAATCCGGGTCCTGCCGCCGAATGTCATCAGCCCAGGCTTTGTTATTCTCAAAAAGATGATCAAGGTTCCGCATACGCAACGTTCCCAACGGCCAACTGATTAGAACTGAGCCAGTCAGGACGTGCGATGTCAACCGTGAAGCGATAACAATTTCAAGCCAGACGCAAGTTCCCGGGCATGGTCAGGCACATTGCATGGTGACTCATGCCATTTCGATTTTGAAACCGCACTATTTTGTCCCGCAGATTCGGAGACTGGAGCTTATGAAATCCGTCAGACTAGCGGTTCCGTTTGGAACGAGGCTCGGTTGCGACCCGTGAAACCCCGCCCCGGCGCGTGGCCCGGTGAATTTCTTCCGTTATTTCTTCCGCCGTGGCTGCGGCCACTGGTTGCCCCGGAGCTTCAACATATCTGATGCCGTCGCCTTCATTCCAAGGGCCCCGTTCATCCCGTTCTCCGTCGCTGCCTTGTCCGGTTGAATCGTTAAAAAACATGTCCACGACTCCCGGCGTGGGCTGAATTTTCCCGATTTCCAGCGGATCCTTGCCCATGCTTTCCAACGCCGCCATGAACGCTTTCATGTGGGTGATCTCCCGCGTCATCAAAAACTGCAGCGCATCCTTGGTGCCGGCATCATCGCAAAAGTTTATCAACCGCTCGTACACAATCTTTGCGCGGGCCTCGGCCGCGATGTCGCTGCGCAAATCCACATCCAGTTCACCGGTCACCTTCAGGTAATCCGCCGTCCATGGGTTGCCAGTCGAATTGCAAAGCGTGACCCCGCCGCCGCCGGCGATGGCCACCAAAGGATCGGCTTCCGCCGCCTCACGGCTTTTTTTCATCGGCTTCAGGTGCATCCGCGCGAGGGTGCCGACAACCTCCAGATGGCTCAACTCTTCGGTGCCGATGTCCATCAGCAAATCTTTACGGTCCGGGTCTTCGCAGTTAAGGCCCTGGATGGAATACTGCATGGCGGCGGCCAGTTCTCCATTCGCGCCGCCGAACTGCTCCAGCAGCATGTTGCCGAACCGCGGTTCAGGCCTTCCAACCCGCACCGTGTACATCAATTTCTTAATGTGGTGATACATAGATTTATTCCTGATAATGTGGGTGTTCTCCGTTTCTATTGAGGAAGCAGCTTAAAGAGGCCGGTCAAATCCGCCTATGGGGTGATACCCGATGCTTCAAGAAACGGTCGGCGTCAGACAAAAGCCGGGTCAATTGATCAAAAACGTCCCGCCGGAGGCTTCGAGTTGGATATAGTCGGGCAGCTTCGCCGTATCGAGTTTAAGCATGAACGTGTGGACGCCCGGCAATGCCGTCACGCGTGCGAATCCATCCGTGCCGCGTTCGGTCTTGATTAATTTGCCGTCCAGCCACACCGGCGTTTCCGGCCCGCAGCCCGACAGTTTGAAGCCGAACGGTTCGCCGCCCGAAACTTGCGCCTGCACCGCCGCGAAAATCGCGCCGGGATAACGGCTCTTCACCGGCTCCAAGGCCGACTCGAATTCGCCTTTCAACAACCGCCCGTTCACCAGCGTAAAAGCTGTTGACCAGCCGGCATCGGAAAGTCTGCTGTTGAGGATTTTCTCGTCGCCAAACTGGTTGATATCCACGGTTTGCGGACACAATTTCCAGGCGCGCGCCACATTGCCCTTGGAAGCATCGAAAGGTCCCGGCTTGCCCAGTTCCGCGAGAAAACGGAAAAGGTCCAGTTGCTGCGCGGACGACAGCGTATCCACGAGCCCGGCCGGCATGAGCGAATTGCCCAGCGCGCGGCTCTTGATGCTGCTCTTGGGAATCGTAATTTCCTTGTCAGTGGCGTCGCGCAAAACCAGTTGCTCGGTGTTTTCGCGCGCAACCACGCCGGACAATTCCTCGCCGTCCTTCGTCTCGACGAGCACGGAATGATAGCCTTCCTTGATTTTGCGGTTCGGATAAAAAACCGATTCGATCAGGTAATCCGCTTGCGCGCTTGCGCCAATGCTCGTCAGGTCCGGTCCCACCTTGCCGCCCACGCCGCCGATGGCGTGGCAGTTGATGCAACCGATTTCCTTGCGCCGGAAAATCGTCTCGCCGCGCACCGGATCACCCGTTTGGAGGGCGCGTTCGGCCATCTGTTTCATCTCGGCATCAGTCAAGCCCAGGCCTTCTTCCAAATTCGCGCCGCGCGTGAGCGCCACCACCAACTCCGGCTCGTTGCGCCCGCCTTCGCGCGCCGCGCGCAAACCAGCCTTCGCCATCGCCGCCGGCAAACCGCTTTTGGGGAGCGCCTTCGCAATTGCCCCCGCCGCCCCCTTGATGCCCAGCAGCGAACGCCAAAGCTCCAGTCCCTCCGCCTCAATCTTGACGTCATTCAGCAGCGCAACGACCTCCGGTTTCGCCTGCTCCATGTCGAGCGCCGCAAATGCGACCACCGCCTCGCGACGGACCGTCCGGCTCTCGCTCTCGTTGATCAACGCAGGCAATTGGGCCATCGCCTCCCGGCCGCCAATCTCCCGCAATGTCTCAAACGCCACGCGCACCGTCCCAGGCCTGCTATCTTTAGCCCGAATCACCGCGATTACATTCGATACCGCCGCCGGCTGTTTCCAAACTCCCGCCAATCGCAACGCCTCGGTTTGAATCTCAACATCTGAACTCTTGAACAGCACCGCAAGTTTTTCCACATCCCCGGACTTGCCGACCCCGCGCGACCGCCCGGCCTCAGCCACCGCCTTCAACACGCGCGCTGCCGCCTCATCATCAAATCCGCCGCTCGCGGCCTGTTCAAACAACCGGCGCACTTCGGCCTCGTCGCCCGATTTGCCAATGAGTTCAATCCACGGCCCGCTGCCGTCGCGGGAAAGAGTGCGGCTCTGCAACACCTGCGCCAGCATTTCGCTGGCGCGCGCGGGTTCGATGGCTTTCAAGGCAAATTCCAACTGCTTCTCACGGCCTTCGGTTTTCCATGCGCCGGATTTCACCGCCGCCACCCATGGCTCGGCCAGATCGTTGATGCTCAACCAGACGGCATAATCCAAAAACGCATCCATCGGCTTGTCCAACGCGCCAAGCACCAGTTCGGCGGAACGGGCGGAGGGAATTTCCGCCAGCGCGCGCAATGCCTCAACTCGCACGCGCGGATGCCCGTCCGCCACGCGCTCGGCCAGCAAATCCATGGCGTTGGGCAAACGCGGATGCCAATAGCTCACGACGCGGGTTGCGGCGGCGCGCACATGGCCGTCGCGGGCATTGAGCAATTTTTCCAACAAGGCCGGTTCGGCCACATTGATGGATTGATACATCCAAAGCGCTTGGAGCAACGCGCCCTCGTTGTTTTGATTTCTGGTCCAGCTAACCAGGTCCCCAAGGATGGCCAAACCGCGCTCGGTCAAGACACGCCGGGCCTGGTGCTGGTTATATTCGTCGGGAGAAACCAACTGGTCCAGCAATTCGCGGTTCGAGGCTTTTTCGAAATTGACGCGCTTGAGCAAAGGCCGGCCCTTGGCGGTCACGCGCCAGATGCGGCCATGCTCGTGATCGCGGCGCGGGTCGCGAAAATCCACTTCGCCGTGCTGGATGATGGGATTGGACCAGTCGGCAATGTAAAGCGCGCCGTCCGGCCCCAGCTTCACATCAATCTGGCGGAAAGTGACGTTGGTGGTGCGAAGCAAATCGGGCATTTCACGCGTGGCGTAGCCGGAATCCTTTTCGTCAATCGCAAAACGCACGACGCGATGCGCGCGAAAATCGCAGGTGATGGCGTTGCCCTGCCAGTCATCGGGAAACTGGCGGCTGCGGATGATTTCGAGGCTGGCGAACTTGGGATACGAACCGGGACTGATGCTTTTCAATTCGCGTCGCATGTCGGCGTAAGTGAAATAAGTCGCGCCCGGAATGCCCCAACTGAGGCCTTGCGAGCCAGCCCCATCAGTGACGAAGGACTGGCCAAATTCATCGAACTGATGTCCCCACGGATTGCAAAAGCCGCGCAGATAAACCCCAAGTTCCATCGTCGCGGGACGCAAATGCCAGATGCCGCCGCTGTTCAAACGCTCGACGCCGTTGGGTGTTTCGATATGGCTGTGAATGTAAATGGATTGATCGAAATAAAGCTGGCCGTCGTAACCCCAATGCAGCGTGTGAACGATATGATGCGTGTCCTCAGTGCCGAAGCCGGAGAGAACAATGCGTTTCTGATCAGCCTTGCCGGAACCGGTTGTGTCCTTGAAAAAAAGCAATTGCGTCCCCTGCCCCACATACACACCGCCGTCGCCCGGCTCGACTCCCGTCGGAATCAGCAGGCCGTCCGCAAACACCGTGGACTTATCCACCTTGCCAACACCCTTGGTGTCTTCGAGCACCAGCACCTTGTCATCCGCATTCTGCCCCGGTTGGATTTGCGGATAAACCGAAGAACTCACCACCCAAAGCCGCCCGCGCGGATCAAAATTCATCTGAATCGGTTTGGCAAGCAACGGACTCTCGGCGTAAAGGCTGACTTCAAAACCTGGTGCGATGTCAAATACCGGCAAGGTCTGTTCTGTCTTCGGAGCGGGCAAGGCTGATTCGGCAGACTCAGATAACTCCTCGTCATTTGCAACTTTGACGGCGCGCGAACGGGCAGCCGGAACCAACTCGTACGTATGCGGCACCGGCTGGCGAAGCTTGGCAATCTTCGCCTCCTGTTCCGCGATCAAAGGATCAAACATCGGAATTTCTTTTGCGTTCTGACCCTGCTCATGCTGGCGGAAACCGAACAGGTAAGTCTCGTTTTCCGGACGCCAACGGTCGAAAAAAAGTTCGTTTTTCTTGAGAATGGCGTGGCGCAATTCCTCGGCCTGGTCGAATTGCGGTCCGCGATCAATCGCCACTCCGCGCTGCCATTCCTTTGCCGTGGCGGTGACGATTGGATCGCCGTCCACCTTCAATTCGTATCGGCCGCCCCTCAGTCCATCAATTTGAATGAGCGACGGCGCGTCCGCCGAAAGAAGGCGGCCATCCTTGCCGGAAATGAACGGGCTGACCAATTGCGAGTCGAGCAAAGTGAACTGCAATTGGTTTTTGATGAGTTCCAGATTGTTGACCGTCGTTCCATAGCTGACCGGCGTCACCTGCCCATCAGCGGTGATTTCCACGCGCCAAAGATTGGGCTCCCAGACAAACGCTTTCTCCACCGCCTCCGCCATGCGCAGGTAACCATAAGCGGAATAGTGAATGCCATTTTCCGTCACCGGCTGCGGCGGATGCGTCTGCGTGCCATCGCCGATCAAATTATTGTAAAGCGAAATGAAAAGGCTGTTACGCTCGGCGGCGACATCCGCCACCGCGCGGGTGTAAAGAGCCAGTTGCTGGTTATGCCCGGTGGGATCGGGCAGTGGCGCGCCGAGATTCTCATGATGCACCGGGCTCAGGAATACAAACCTCACCGGCTTGTTGGTGCAAATGGTTTGAATCGCGTCCACGAGCTTGTTCAACCCGGTCTTGAATTGCGCCAGTCCCGCTTCACCTTGAAACGAATTCGCCATGCCGTAACCAATGATGACAACATTGGGCTGGACGATGGCGATCTGGTTTGTCAATTGTTCAAAACCTTTGCCGGGCTTGTCGAAATCAAAACTGGCGCGGGAGATGCCCTCGGGCGTATCGGCGCTCCAGCCAAGATTGCGGAAGTGAACGTCCCGGTCTGGGAACCGCACTGTGAGCCGCTCCTCGAGATAGCCGTAAGATTGCTCGCGCTCAATCAAAGTATCGCCAATCAGCACCACCTTGTCGCCGGAACGCAGATCAAAGACCGGTCTGGCCGCTGCAAGCAATGGGAAAGAGCCGAGACCAAGTGCGAGCAGTGAAGTCGAAATACAAACAAGACGGCGAACAAGTGAGTTAAAGCAGACGGATTTCATTCAGTAACAGGCGAATTAATTGAGACCAGTAAACCGGGTTTGGCCCGAAATTCAATATAATACGCGAACTGTGACATGGTTTTTGACTTTTGCAAAATCAGCCACGCATTACAGTTCCACTTTAAATGTCCGGCATGAAAGATAAACAAAGAACAGCGCTTATCGGTGGCTTCCTCGCCCTCGTGACGCTGGCCGTTTTCTGGCAGGTGCTGAAATGCGACTTCATCAATTTCGACGACGACCTTTACGTGACCAGCAATCCCCACGTCCAAACCAAGCTGACGTGGGCCGCAATAAGCTGGGCGTTTCACAGCACGCGCGCCAGCAACTGGCATCCGCTTACCTGGATTTCCCATGTTCTCGATTATCAATTTTATGGGCTGCGACCGGGCGGACATCACCTGTCCAGCCTGCTCTTTCACATCGCGAACACTCTGTTGCTGTTCGTCTGGTTGCGCCGGCTCACCGGCGCGGTCTGGCGCAGCGCGCTCGTGGCGGCGTTGTTCGCGTGGCATCCGATGCATGTCGAATCGGTCGCATGGGTGGCCGAACGCAAGGATGTCCTGAGCACATTCTTCTGGATGCTGACCTTGCTGGCGTTTCAACAGTTTAAATTTCACAGTTTAAGGTTCAAAGTCTGGTACGGTCTGGCGCTGGTCTTTTTCATTCTGGGACTCTTGGCAAAACCGATGCTGGTGACCTTGCCGTTTGTTTTATTGTTGGTGGATTTCTGGACCGCCGAATTGAAACAGACCATGCCAGTCTCCCGCCTGCCATGGAAACGCCTGCTCCTCGAAAAAATCCCTTTCTTCGCCCTCGCGGCAATTTCCTGCCTGGTGACATTCATCGCGCAAAGGCTCGGTGGCGCGGTGGTCTCGATGGAAAAACTGCCGTTCGGAGAACGCCTCGCGAACGCAATCGTGTCCTATGTCCGTTACCTTGGAAAAATGTTTTGGCCCGACGACTTGGCCATCATTTATCCCTTCCTGGGAGCATGGAGCGGTTGGCAGGTGGCCGGAGCACTCATGGTTTTGTTGGCGGTTTCATGGCTGGTTCTTAAACTTCTGCAACGGCGGCCTTATCTCGCGGTCGGTTGGTTTTGGTTTTTGGGAACCTTGGTGCCGGTGATCGGTCTGGTGCAGGTGGGGTCGCAAACCATGGCGGACCGCTACGCCTACGTGCCGTTTATCGGCTTGTTCATCATGCTGGCCTGGGGTCTCGCTGAATTCGCGGAGGGGACCAAGCGCCGCCGCGAAGTGGTCGGTGCGTCCGCTCTCGCGCTGGCGGGTTGTCTGTTCCTGACGTGGCGGCAGGTCGGTTATTGGCGCGACAGCGAAGCCCTGTTCAAACACGCCATCGCAGCGACCGGCGACAACTTCGTCGCTTGTTCCAATCTGGGCGGATTCCTTATGGCGCACAACAAACCCGACGAAGCCATTCATTATTTTGGCGAGGCGTTGCGCATGTATCCGCAATCTGCAGATGCGCACGCCAATCTGGGTGAGGCCATGGTCGAGCAAGGCAACGCGGAGCAAGGCGTGGAACATCTGGTGAAGGCGCTCGAACTTGAGCCCAATCAGATCGAGGCTCATTTCGATCTGGGCAAGGCGCTGGCCAAGCAGGGAAAAACACCCGACGCCATCACTGAGTTCCGCGAAGCCGTTCGGTTGCGACCCGATTGGACGGAAGCCCGCCAACAATTGGTCCTGACACTTGCAGCAGCGGGAGATCTGGCCGGGGCAGTCGCCGAAATGTCGGCCATCGCCCAGGCCGATCCGGCCAATCCCCAACCGCAGGCGCAGCTTGCGGCCCTGTTCTCCCAACAGCACCAGCTCCCCGAGGCCATCAGCCATTATCGCGAAGCCGTGCGGCTGTATCATGCCGCCTTGCATTCAAGCCCCGATTCGCCCCAGTTCCTCAACAACCTCGCCTGGCTGCTCGCCACCAATCCCAACGCCGAAATCCGCAACGGCCCCGAAGCCGTCACCCTCGCGCGGCACGCCTGTGAAGCAACCGGCTGGAAATACGCCATCATGGCTGGCACCTTGGCTGCCGCGCAGGCGGAGTCCGGCCAGTTTGAAGAAGCCCTGAAATCCGCCCGTCAGGCGCAAGAAATTGCCCTGGCAGCAAACGAACCGCAAATCGCCGCGCGCAACGAGGAACTCTCGAAGCAATATCAGGCCGGCAAAACCTATCGCGAAAGCAATTAGCTCTCGTCGTGCAGCGTCAATAATCAGAAATCCCACCCTTCAACAATCCGCAATCCGCAATCGCCAATCCGCAATCCACCATATGGGGTGAAAACCTTTCTCCATTTGCTCTCTTTTCAATTGAAATGGAAAATTTGCGGAGTAGATTGCCTTAGTATGGGTGCTATGGATCACAGAGTGATCGCCACTTTGCTGTTGTCGGTCTTTTCCTTTGTGCTCGTCATGGGAGTGTTTCTGATCTACATGGTACTCCGATGGCGGCATGTGCATCGTCTTCCAGCGTCGCAACGCACGGGAGACAGCGCGATGCCCCCGGCTCAAGGCCCCCCCAGCCTCCGGCATCTCGCCTTGAAACGCCCCAATTGCTGGCTGGCCATCAAGAATCGCAACCTCCTCGCCGTCCAGTCCGCCCTCGCCCTGCATAATCCGAAGCCTTGTTCCTGGATTGACGGCTTGTCCGGCGACAGCGAGCAAAAGCTCTTCGTCTCGCCGCCCGTCTCGGGCTGGGTTTTCGTCCTCGGTTCCGCGCTGCCGGACCCGGTCGAGGATGTGGATGCCTGCTTTCGCTTTTTGCTCGATTTGAGCCGCAAACTCGGGCACATCCAGTTTTTCCTCGCCAATAGCATGTTGAACTACCACGCCTGGGTGCAGGCGGAAGGCGGCCACATCTTGCGCGGCTATGCTTGGGCGGGCAAAACGCTCTGGAGCCAGGGCGCGATGACCCCGGCGGAAAACGACCTCGGCATGCGCTGTTACGAATATGCGGATCCGGCGGACGTCCCGCAGTTCGGCTCCTCTGAACCCGGCGGTAACAACTGCGACAAGGTGCATCTCTTAGCGGCGCGGTGGAGCGTGGACCCCGAGGACATTGACGAGCGGTTCATCGAACAGCAATGGGGCATCGTCGGCGAGCCGTCGCGCTTGTTTTAAGGACGGTTTTCAACTTGCTTTGCAAGGAGCTTCGCGCGAAACTCACGGGTGAACGGACTGCGTATCCCGGCGGAGTTGACTGCGGTAAAATCTGACTGGCTTCCGCGAAACTGGCCAGACTGCCCCAACCTCCACCTGCCAGGATCGGTTCTCAACCCCGGAGCTCTTATGTCAATCGAACTGGCACTACAGAAGTTTCCAAGAGACATCAAATTGAAGGACGGCGTCAAATGCAAAAGCCGCCCCTTGCGCAAGGACGACGAAACCGCCTTCCACGAATTTTTCCTCACCATTCCCGGCGAGGAACGCATGTTCATCAAGCACCGCGTCACCGAGCCCGGCGTCATCGGCGACTGGTGCCGCAACATTGATCTCGGCCGCAACCTCCCGCTGCTCGCGTTCGCGGACGGAAAAATCCTCGGCTGCGCCACGCTGCACCAGCAGCTCGGCGGCTGGAAACGCCACATCGGCCGCGTCAGCGTGCTCATTCACCCGCAGTTTCGCGGACGCGGCCTCGCCCGCGCGCTCGTCACCGAAATCATCGGCATCGCCCGCCAAGGCGGCCTGGAAAAAGTCGAGGCCGAATTCATCGGCGAACAGGAACCCGCCATCAAAGTCTTTGCGCTCTTGGGCTTTAGCAATCTCCTCCGCCTCGAAAATTACGTCAAAGACATGCAGGCCATCACCCACGATTACATCCTCATGGGCCTCGAACTCAAGACCGACGAGGAATACGCCGGCATGGGTTGATACTGATTAAAATGGAGACTTGCCCCAACTGCGGCGCCGACCTCCCGCCCAAAGCCAAGGCCTGCCCCGAATGCGGCTCCGATGACGAAACCGGCTGGTCCGAAGCCGCCGCAGCCGACGGCCTCGGTCTGCCCGACGAAAAATTCAACTACGACGACTTTGTCGCCCGC
>JAQGPB010000430.1 GCA_028293265.1 Pedosphaera sp.
ATTTTGTATGAAGTGGAAAGAATGGACCGCATGCCCGATCAAACTTGGAGCCATGGTGAGAGCGAACACTATGTTTTGCCATTGGACCTCCAAGGCAGCAATGCCATCGAAACCAAGCCGCAATTAAGCGACATGACTTTCCGCCAGCTCCAGGCCGAACTTCGCGACTTGAACCGCGGCTTCAGCCTGCCGCATCAACCGAAAGCGACTTCGGCGGAGTTGCGCAAGCAGTTGCAGGAGCTGGGCCAGATGAAACGCGACCTGACCACCCTGGTCCTCGTGCAGATGCACCGGCAGGTGGCCGGTTCATTCGCTTGCTTCGGCTTCACCCTCGTCGGAATTTCGCTCGGCATCCGCGCCCATCGCCGCGAGACCAACATTGGCATCGCAATCTCGCTTTTCCTCGTCCTGATCTACTACAGTTTCATGATCGTTGCCCAATCCCTCCAAACCCATCCTGAGTTCGCGCCCTACCTCATCTTTTGGCTGCCAAACTTCCTCTTCCAAATCGTCGGCGCCGCCATGCTCTGGCGCGCAAACAAGGGGATTTAATTCTGGATGCGCGCATTGTCCCGTCCCTGGGCTCAAAGCCCGCGCTGTCGGGGTGGCACGACTTCATTTGGAATCCTATTTGCGGCCTCTGAAAACAATCATTGCCGCTCTGCGCAAGAAGGATATCAAAACCTGAACCGCAATTTTCGCAAACCCTCCGTTCCGTTCCTGTTTCCGAAACACGGCTGGATCATAAAGCTCCGCAGTCTGATTGTCCGGTGTCAATGCTTCAGCCGCAGGCTTGCCATAAATCCCGCCAACGCTTCGCCCCGCGTCAATCGTCGGTTGATCGAGTCCATTCAGCACCCTTTTGTTCACTTCTCTGATGGCTTTGCAGAACTCGTCAATCCCCTGTCTTAGCCCGCGGATCAGATCTGGACGCCGTTTGGATCCAAACACAAGCAGGACCATTGCGAGGATAAGAACTATTTCCCACCCGCCGAAAAATGTTGACGCGAGCATTAAAAAATTTGGCATATCGCCTCGCATAACCAATTTTATTTCAGCCGAAATGCCGCAGCAAGCAACGTTTCGTTCGCGTGACCTGATCCTTCAACCATTTTCATTGGCATCAAGCAAATTTTATGAAAGAATTTTTCCATGAGCCATAAGAAATTAACCACAGCAGTTCTTTCCGGTTTTGTTGCCATCCTTTGCTTTTGCAGCACGCCATTGGTTCGCGCCGATGTTCGCCTGCCCAGTTTGTTCTCCGACAACATGGTGCTGCAACAAGGCATGAAAGTGGCAGTGTGGGGCTGGGCCGATGACGGCGAAGAAATCACTGTCACGTTCCGCGGCCAAAAATTAAAAACCACCGCCAAAGACGGAAAATGGATGGTGCAACTTAATAAATTGAAAGCGGGCGGTCCCGATACACTCACTGTGGCCGGCAAGAACGCCGTCACTTTAAAGAATATCCTGGTCGGCGAAGTCTGGGTCTGCAGCGGCCAATCCAACATGGAATTTGCGCTGAAGAACTCTTTTGAATCGAAGGCGGACATTGATGCCTCGGCCAACCCGAATATCCGGCTCTTTCACGTCCAAAAACTCAAGGCTGACCAGCCGACCAATGATGTCAAAGCCACCTGGCAGGAGTGCAATCCAGAAACCGTTCCCGGATTCAGCGCTGTCGGGTATTATTTCGGGCGCGATCTGCAGAAGGCGCGCAATGTGCCGGTGGGCTTGATTGAGTCGGATTGGGGCGGCTCGCCGGCGGAAGTCTGGATGAAGGATGAAGTGTTGGAATCCAACCCCCGTTACAAACGCGAAATTCTGGATGGCTACCAGTCGGCAATGAAAAATTACGAGCAAGCATCGGCCGCCTTTGAAACTGAAAAGGCCGAAGCGAAAAAGAGCGGCGCAACCTTCAGCAAAAAAGCGCCTGGCCGTCCGTCCTGGAAACCGACCGAGCTTTACAACGGCATGATTGCGCCGTTGGTTCATTACGGCATCAAGGGTGCCCTCTGGTACCAGGGCGAATCGAACGCGGGACGCGCCGAGCAATACCGCACTTTGTTCCCCGATATGATCCGCAACTGGCGCAGCGATTGGAACGAGGGCGACTTTACTTTTCTCTTGGTGCAGTTGGCGCCGTTCATGGCGATCAAAGACCAGCCGGTCGAGAGCGCGTGGGCGGAATTGCGCGAGGCCCAGCTTTTGACGACGAAAGTCCTGCCTAAGACTGGCATGGCGGTGATCACCGATGTCGGCAATCCTGTGAACATCCATCCCACCAAAAAAGAACCGGTGGGTGTGCGGCTCGCCTTGGCGGCGCGCGGAATCGCTTATGGCGAACACATTGTCTATTCCGGGCCGATTTATAAGAGCATGAAGGTCGAGGGAAACAAGGCGACCCTGAAATTCGATAATGTCGGCGGCGGATTGATTGCGCGGGATGGAGATTTGAAAGGTTTTGCGGTTTGCGGCGAAGACAAAAAATTCGTCTGGGCCACCGCCACGATTGAAGGCAGCGGCCGCAGCAGCCGTGTCGTGGTGAGCGCGCCGGAAGTGGCGCATCCCATTGCAGTCCGCTACGGCTGGGCCGATTGCCCGGTGGTCAATTTGTGGAACAAGGATGGCCTGCCGGCTTCGCCGTTCCGCACGGATGATTTTCCGATGGTGACGGCGGGGAAGTGAGGGCGTTTCATCGTTACAGCGTTGCAACGTCGTTACGGAACACGCAACACGCAATACGATGTTCACGTTGTTTTGCGACGATAAACTTTATGGATCGCAGCCTGATCCGTCGGCTTGATGAGCATTTCGTCAATGTTGACGTGGGGTGGACGGCTGGCGACCCAGACCAGGATTTCCGCGATGTCTTCGGCGACCAAGGGCTGTGTTCCTTCGTAAGGCTTGGCGGCTTTTTGGGCGTCGCCCCTGAAGCGCACCAGTGAAAAATCAGTTTCGGCAAGTCCGGGGTCAATTGAGGAAACGCGGATGCCGGTGCCGAGAAGTTCGAGTCGCAGCGCGCGGGTGATCTGCAGCTCACCGGCTTTCGCCGCGCAATAGGCCGCGCCGCCTTCATAGGCCACCCGCGCCGCCAGCGAACCGATATTGAGTATGGAACTGCCGGGATTGTTCATCATCAATGGCAGCACCGCGCGTGTCATCCGCAGCACGCCGAGGACGTTGGTTTGCATCATGGTTTCCCAGTCTTCGTCCTTGCCTTCAGCGACCGTCTCCAGGCCAAGCGCGCCGCCGGCGTTGTTGATCAAAACGTCTATGGAATTGCGGATTGCGGATTGCGGATTGCGGATTAGCTGGGCTTTGCACCATTCGACGAATTCGTTGACGCTGGAAGTTTTGGAGACGTCAAGGGCGTGAAAATGGACTTCGGCGGCACCGGCTTGAGTGGCCTCGGCGGCAACTTTGGCGAGGCGGTCAAGGCGTCGGGCGCCGATCAAAAGTTTCGCTCCCTCCGCGCCAAAGGCGCGCGCGGCGGCAGCGCCGAAGCCGCTGGATGCGCCGGTGATGATGACCCATTTGCCTGCCAGTTGTGATTTCATGTTTAATTAATGTCAGTTTTAAAGCCGCCCTCTCCCCCGAGGAGAGGGTGAACGTGGCGGCCGCGCCTGGTGGGTTTGG
>JAQGPB010000321.1 GCA_028293265.1 Pedosphaera sp.
CGACGACGAAGGCAAACGCTTCATCCAGCAGATCATTCATTTGAGCAAGCACAGCGAACTCGCGGGCAACTTGGTTTTTCTTGAGAACTACGACATCCACGTCGCGCGCCAGATGGTTTCCGGCTGCGACATCTGGTTGAACAATCCGCGCCGTCCGCTGGAGGCTTCCGGCACGAGCGGCATGAAATCAAGCTGCCATGGTTGCATGAACCTGAGCATCCTGGACGGCTGGTGGCGCGAAGGTTACGATGGCACCAATGGTTTTGCCATCGGCACCGATTCCCACGCCAGTTCGGTCGAGGAACAGGACCGCGTCGACAGCGCCAATCTTTACAAGACGTTGACGGAGCAGGTCATCCCGACCTTCTTTGAGCGCGACACCCAAGGGATTCCGCGCAAATGGATTCAGATGATCCGCCACGCCATGGCGACACTCGTGCCGCTATACAGCACCCGCCGCATGGTGAAGGAATACACGGAGAAATATTATCTGACGAAGTAAGCTTCACCAATTGACCATACGGCAGCTCTGGAATCAGCTTCCAGCCGATGCAAAGCTCAAAGATATTCACCGAGAGATTGAATTCCTTGCCGCCATTCGTGAAGGCGAAGAGCAGGCCGATCAGGGGAAGGTCATCCCGCACGAACAGGTCAAAAGGGAATTCGCCTCGTGGTTTGCGCATTTGGCATGGGGCCAGGGGCGAGCTTCTGATATAGCTTTGTTGTTCGCCAATACGCCTCCGTTTTCCTCCTTTCCTGATTCGCCAGTTCGGTTAAGTTGCGGTGTGGTTACGGACATCAAATCCCAAAGCATCGAACAATTGCAGGCGCGGTTTCGCGAATGGCAGCAGCCGGAGTATCGCGTCTCGCAAATGCTCGCGTGGCTTTACGGGCGACACGCCGCCAGTTGGGATGCCATGACCAATCTGCCCAAGACGTTGCGCGACCGGCTGCGCGAAAATTATTCGTTGCAGACGCTTGAATTGGCGCGCAAGCAGGGTTCGCGCGATACCACGCAGAAATTTCTCTGGCGGCTGAGCGATAATGCGCTGATCGAGAGCGTTCTCATTCCCGCGAACCCGGCGCTTTACGGCGAAGCGAGCGACCGCCATACGCTCTGCGTTTCGACGCAGGTGGGCTGTGCTTACGGTTGCAAATTTTGCGCGAGCGGATTGGAAGGCTGGAAACGGAATTTGAGAGTGGATGAGATTGTTGAGCAAGTTTTGGCGACGGAACGATGGAACGAAGCGGAATTGTCCAAAGTCACGGATTCGGAACACGCAACACGGAACACGCAACAAGTCTCCGAACGTCTCGTCAATAATCTCGTCATTATGGGGATGGGCGAGCCGCTGGCGAATTACGACAATCTGCTGGCGGCGCTGAAAATTCTCAATGCGCCCTGGGGCGGCGGCATCGGCGCGCGCAAGATCACGATTTCCACGAGCGGTCTGGCGCCGCAAATTCGCAAGCTCGCGGATGAGCCGTTGCAATTCCGGCTGGCGATTTCCCTCCATGGCGCGACGGACGAGACGCGCAACAAAATCATGCCGGTGAATCGAAAGTACCCGTTGGCTGAGTTGACCGCAGCTTGTGAGTATTATCAGCAGAAAAAAGAACGGATGATCACGCTGGAATATATTTTGATTGCCGGCATCAACGATGGTCTGGATCAGGTGAAACCGCTCGCGCAACTGGCGCGCCGGCTTTTTGCCAAGGTGAACTTGATTCCGTACAACACCGTCGAAGATTTGCAATGGGAACGACCAGCGGAGGCGGTGTCGGAAGCGTTTCTGGACGCTCTGGAAAAACAGAATGTCACGGCCACTCTGCGACATGAGAAAGGTCATGACATTGACGCCGCCTGTGGGCAGTTGCGGTTGAAGACTGAACGAGAGTTGTCGGCAAAACAAACTCCAGTTGAAATTAATCCGACCTGAAATTACCCTGCGCAAGTGATTGCTTTGATTGACTACGGCTCGGGCAACCTGCGCAGCGCGCAAAAAGCGCTGGTGAAGGTCGGCGCGGAAGTTCGCGTGGTGAAACGTCCGGAGGAATTGTCCGATGCGCATGCCGTCGTGCTGCCCGGCGTGGGTGCGTTCGATGATTGCATCAATGCGCTCCAAAAGCAGGAGATGCTCGAAGCGTCGCGGCAGTTCATTCAATCGGGCAGGCCTTTTTTGGGAATTTGCGTGGGGTATCAGGCGTTGTTCGAGAAGAGCGAGGAGTTCAACAGTTGCGCCACCGGAATGGGAGTATTTGCGGGCAAGGTGGTGCGCTTCACCGAGCGGCCGGGACTGAAAATTCCACAGATTGGATGGAACCAGATTGAATTGGCGAAATCGGATTGTCTGCTCTTTCGTGGGATTCCATCGGGGAGCTACGTTTATTTCGTCCACAGTTTTTTCCCGCAGCCCGTGGATGAAGCCATCGTCGCCACGCGTACAACGCATGGTAAACCATTCGCCTCCGCTGTCTGGCGCGAGAATGTTTATGCGACGCAATTCCACCCAGAGAAAAGCCAGGCAGTGGGTTTGCGGCTGCTCAAGAATTTTGTTGATTTGGTTTGAGCGGACACCGGGCTAGCCGGGCACCAGTTTCAAATCGAACGATTGTCTTCGAGGTGTTCAACAAAAAAGAAATGCGCTTGTGATATTGCTCCTCCTCGGTTAGAGTCTTGCTACCGATAACGAAAGGTTGATTCCTGTATTTTCTTCACTGGTAAAACAAACTCTAAATCACAATACTATGGCATACGAACTACCCCCGCTTCCTTATCCCAAAGACGCGCTTGAACCGTACATTGACGCGATGACGATGGAAATCCATCACGACAAGCACCACGCCGCCTATGTCACGAATGTGAACAAGGCCATCGCCGGCAAACCCGACCTCGAAAAGAAAAGTCCCGAGGAGCTGATCAGCAATCTCGATGCTGTTCCCGCGGACATCCGCACGGCAGTGCGCAACAACGGCGGCGGAAATGTCAATCACACCTTTTTCTGGAAATTGATGGCCTCCAAGGCCGGCGGCGCGCCTTCGGGGAAACTTGCCGATGAAATCAAAGCCACCTTCGGCAGTTTCGACGCCTTCAAGGAAAAATTTGAAGCTGCTGGTGTTGGTCGTTTCGGCAGCGGCTGGGCCTGGCTGCTCGTGAACGGCGGCAAGCTCGAGATCGCCTCGACCGCCAACCAGGACAACCCCATCATGGGCAAGGCCGTGGCTGGTTGCGAAGGCACGCCGATCTTTGGCTGCGACGTCTGGGAACATGCTTACTATCTCAAGTACCAAAACAAGCGCCCGGATTATTTGAAGGCGTTCTGGAATGTGGTGAATTGGGCCGAAGTGGCGAAGCATTACGAAGCCGCCAAGAAATAAGTTTTTAAATCACGCAACGGAGGCACGAAAAATTAACGTTTTTCGTGCCTTTTTATTCTCCGGGCCATGTCCACAGTCTTTCATCGCGACGCCACCTGATTGTCTATCGCGATATAGTGCCGGCCTTCCTTGGTCCAAACGCGCAGCAAGGCCATCCGGCCCTTGGTCTGGTGACTTAGCAGAATGGCGGTCTCTGCATTTTTCACCGGTTGCCCGTTCATGTCCGTGATGACATCGCCCATGCGCAATCCGGCTTCATAACTGTCGCACCCCGGCTCAACTTTGGCCACCAACGCGCCTTGGATGGTGGAGGGAATTTCCAGCATCTGCCGCAATTCCTGGTTCAGGTCCGCGACCTCCACGGCATCGAGCGAACCTTGGTTCATGGCGGCGTCACCTTTGCCCGTGTCAGGCTGCTTCGCATTTTGGACCGGCGGCGGCGAGGCGGGGCGCGGTGGCTCACCGAGGGTCGCGTTGATTTCGCGCGGCTGGCCGTTGCGCAGGAGGTGCAGATCGGCATTGGTGCGCGGCGAACTTTCCGCCACCAGCAGCCGCAGTTCCCGGCTGTCGTTGACCTGCTTGCCATTGTAGCCCGTGATGACATCGCCTTCCTTCAAGCCGGCCGCAGCGGCGGGTGAATTGGAGGAAACTTCACCGACCAGCGCGCCCGTTTGTGCCTGCGGCAATTGGAACGCCTTTGCCAGCTCCGGCGTCATGGATTGCGTGCCGATGCCGAGATAACCGCGCATGACCCGGCCGGATTTCAAAATCTGTTCCATCGCCGTGCGCGCGAGATTTACCGGCACGGCAAAGCCGATGCCCTGGTTGCCGCCGCTGCGGCTCAGGATCGCGGCGTTCAGGCCGACCAGCCGTCCTTCAGCGTCTATCAACGCGCCGCCGGAATTTCCCGGATTGATCGAGGCGTCGGTTTGGATGAAATCTTCGATGTCCTCCACGCCAAATCCGCCGCGGCCCACCGCGCTGGCGATGCCCATCGTGACGGTTTGCCCGACACCGAAGGGATTTCCAAGCGCCAGCACGACGTCGCCCACCTGCAATTTGTCGCTGTCGCCCATGGTGATGACCGGAAGGTTGTTGGCCTCAATTTTTATCACCGCCACATCGCTTTGCGGGTCGGTGCCGATGAGTTTCGCGGTGAATTCCGTCCGGCCATCGGCGAGCGCGACCTTGATCTGATCGGCTTTGTCCACGACATGGAAATTGGTGAGAATGTAGCCATCAGCGGTGCAAATCACGCCCGAACCGAGGCTCTCGGACTTGTGCGGCCGCGCAGGCGGGCCGGGGTGGCCCATGAAATGGTCGCCAAAAAAGTGACGGAACAGCGGGTCGTCGAGCAGCGCGCTTTCCGGTGAATCATGGCTGGTGCGCGAGGAAAAAACGTTCACCACGCTGGGGGCGGCGCGCCTTACCGCCGGGGCGTAACTCGTAACGGGCATCGGCATCCGGGACATGGCGGTTTCGTCCACGTTGGTCTGGATGGATTGATTTGCCGGCCATTCAAAGGGCGCGGCATGATCGGCGGGAAGCCGGGCCAGGGCCACGATCACTGCGACACCGCCGAGAACTGCTGAACATAAATTGACGAGTGGTTTCGAAATTGAAAAGCGTTTCATAGTCTCTCCTTCAACCAATCAAAACCTAACACTGAAAATTTCTGTGCGCAGGCAATTCGTTGAAAAAAACGCAAAACGGGGTGTTTTACCCAGATTTGCGAAGTTCCAAGCACCAAGCTCAAGGCCGTCAAAGAATGCTGGCATCATCTCTAAAAACGAGAGATGATTTGCTGATGGTCTGGAGCCAGGAAATAAAAGGAGCATCCTATGAAGAAATATTGGTTTATCGCGTTGGTTGGTTTGGCGGCTGGCTGCAAAACGGCGGGGCATCATGAAGCATACGAAGGTCGTCCGCCCGCGCCGATGGCCGGCGCTGTTCAGCCCCGGCACGGCGGCATGGGTCCGATTATGGGGCCGGCCGGCAGTCCCGCAGTAGTTTATTACCACGAGGCCAGTCAAAGACTGGCCGAGGCCCGCCGCGATGGCTACATTTCCAACGACCAGTTCGCCGACCTTCTGGAACATCTGCAAGGCGACCTGCGGCAGATCATGGTCGCGGAGGCGGAATCGGAGCGCCCCATGCACCCGATGCCCATGCCAATGCCGATGCATCGGCCGCCGCGCCATGAGCATGAGCATGGAGATGAATGATTGGAAATTGTAGCGTCGAGCCTCTAGCTCGACGGGTCGGCGCGGAGCGCCGACGCTACATCTTCGGCTTCATTTGCGGGAACAGGATGACGTCGCGGATGCTTTCCTGGCCGAGGAGCATCATGC
>JAQGPB010000328.1 GCA_028293265.1 Pedosphaera sp.
GATGAAGGCGCAGGAACTTGGTTTCAAGGTCACGAATGAAACGCCGGAGTTGAAGGAAATTTTGAATCGCATCAAGGACCTTGAACATAAAGGTTACGAGTTCGAGGCGGCGGAAGGTTCGCTGGCGTTGCTGATCCGCCGGGCGTTGAAGCACGAAGATGCGCCATTCAAGGTCGAGGGTTACGAGGCGACGGTGCGACGGGATCGCTCGATCTCGGTCTGCCAGGCGACGATCAAAATTTTGGTCAAGGGCGAGGCGGCGCACACGGTGGCCGAAGGCGACGGACCGGTCAATGCGATTGACTCGGCCTTGCGCGCGGCGTTGGAACGTTTTTATCCGCACGTGAACAAAATCCAACTGACGGATTACAAGGTGCGCATCCTGGACAGCGGCCACGGCACAGGCGCGAAGACGCGCGTGCTCATCGAATCCACCAATGGCAAGGAGGAATGGGGCACCGTCGGCGTCCACGACAACATCATCGAAGCCAGCCTCGCCGCGCTCGTGGACAGCATGGAGTATGGGTTGATGAAGAAATGATGTTTTATGCCCGAAATTTCCAAAGCCTACGAACCGCAGTCGGTTGAAGCCAGGTGGTATCAATTCTGGCTGGACAAGGGATTGTTTGTCGCGAATCCCGATTCGCCCAAGCCAGCGTATTCGATTGTCATTCCGCCGCCGAATGTCACGGGGGTGTTGACGCTCGGACATGTGTTGAACAACACCATCCAGGACATTCTCGCGCGCAAGGCGCGGATGGAGGGCAAGGAAGTGCTCTGGCTGCCGGGCACCGACCATGCGGGCATCGCCACGCAACGTGCCGTCGAGCGATCCATGATCAAGGCCGGGGAAATCCGGCATCGCGACGATCTGGGCCGGGAAAAGCTTTTGGAGAAAGTCTGGGAATGGAAGGAAAAATACGGCGGCATCATTCTTCAGCAGCTTAAGAAGCTCGGCGCATCGTGCGACTGGACGCGGACGCGGTTCACGATGGACCCGGAGTATTCGCGCTGCGTGCAGAAGGTCTTCGTCGAGCTTTATAAGAAGGGCCACATCTACCGGGCGAAACGGATGGTGAATTGGTGTCCGGCTTCGCTTACCGCTCTTTCCGATGAAGAAGTGACGATGAAGGAGCAGCGCGGCTCGTTGTACTATTACAAAGTGGAAGTGGCCGAACAGCCCGGAACCTTTCTCACCATCGCCACCACGCGGCCCGAAACCATTCCTGGCGATACCGCCATCGCGGTGAACCCGAAGGACACCCGCTATACCCATCTCATTGGCAAGCACGCGATCCGTGCCCTGCCCCACGAATTGCCGCGCGAGCAAAAGTTGATTCCCATCATAGGCGATGAGCATGTGGATTTCGAGTTCGGCACGGGTGTTTTGAAAGTGACGCCGGCGCATGACAAGGCGGATTTTGAAATCGGCCAGCGGCACAAGCTGCCGGTGGTGGATATCATGAACCCGGACGCGACGATGAACGATTTGGCCGGCGCGGACTTGAAAGGGTTGGATCGTTTCAAGGCGCGGAAGGTTGCCGTAGAAAAACTCACGGAACTCGGCGCATTGGAGAAAGAAGAGCCTTACACGAACAACGTGGGGTTCAGCGAACGCGCGGATGTGCCGATTGAGCCGCGCTTGAGCGAGCAATGGTTTTTGAAGTATCCGAGCGTGGAAAAGGCGCGCGCTTGCGTGTCGAATGGCGAGATGAAATTTTATCCCGACCGCTGGGCGAAGGTTTATGACCATTGGATGGGCAACATTCAGGATTGGTGCATCAGTCGGCAGCTTTGGTGGGGGCATCGCGTGCCGGTGTGGAGGAGGAAAATAGACTTGCGTGGGGGTTGTTTCAAGGATCCAGCCAATTTGGGCGAAGTTCTGCTAAAAAGTGGACCTACATCCCGCGTGGAACTTGAAATAGACGGCGATACTATATGGCGCAATTGGGCTTTGGATAAAGATAACATTGTCGAAGAAGTTGCGACCACTTCGGACGAGCGCGTTCGTTGGCTCGAAGGTCACGGCTTCACCCAAGACCCCGACGTTCTTGACACCTGGTTCAGTTCCTGGCTCTGGCCGTTTGCGACGATGGGCTGGCCGGAGAAGACGCCGACGCTTAAGAAGTTTTATCCGACGACCGACCTCGTGACGGGCCCGGATATTATTTTCTTCTGGGTCGCACGCATGATCATGGCGGGATACGAGTTCATGGGGGAGCTGCCGTTTCGCAATGTTTATTTCACCGGCATCATCCGCGACAAGCAGGGGCGCAAGATGTCGAAGATGTTGGGAAATTCGCCAGACCCGCTTGAACTCATCGCTCAATATGGTGCAGATGCCCTGCGCTTCGGCGCCATGCGAAGCGCGCCGCTGGGTCAGGATGTGTTATTTGATGAAAAAGACGTGGAGTTGGGGCGCAATTTTTGCAACAAGCTTTGGAATGCGTGCCGGTTTCGTCAGATGCAAGGTGGCGAAGTGCAGGGTGAGATCAATTCCCGGCTGCTCACGAGCGATGACAAATGGATTTTGCTGAAGCTAAACATCGCGATAAAAGAACTGACGGCGTCGCTGGCGGAATACAAATTCAGCGAGGCGACGCAGACGCTTTACCGGTTTTTCTGGAGCGAGTATTGCGATTGGTATCTCGAAGCAAGTAAGGCCGTGTTCTTCGGGGAAGATGCCGAAAGAAAGGCCAACACTCACGCGGTGATTGATTTTGTGTTGTCGCATACGTTGCGGATGTTTCATCCGTTCCTGCCGTTCATCACCGAGGAGCTTTGGCATGGGATGGGCTACGCCGCGGACATGCCGCCCGATCAGGGCGGCCAGAGCATCATGTATGCGCCGTGGCCGAAGGCGTTCGACGAAGATTTTCTCGGCCATTACGGGCTGGATGATTGCTATCTGGAGATGGCCGACAAGAAATATGAACTCGTGACGCAGGGCCGGAATTTGCGGCGTGAAGGGAATATTCAGTCGGGCAAGAAGGTGACGTTTGTTTTGAAACCTTCCGGCCATATTCCGCCGCACGACGTGGCGGTGTTGAAAATTTTGCTTAATGCCGAGACGTTGGAAGTGGATCCCAATTATGTTCCCAAAAAAGGAACGCC
>JAQGPB010000335.1 GCA_028293265.1 Pedosphaera sp.
GTGGGTTGTTGTTTCAGCGGTTGGTCGAACAAGCGGTCGCGCTCGGTCCGGTGCGAGGCGACGAGTTGGTTGGCGGCAGAAAACCACAAGCGGTGGGGTTGGGGGAATAAAGTGCATAGCCCTATTAAAATATTTTTTTCAAGTGTTCAAAAAGCAACAGTTCATCACCTTTCTTACGCTCCCTTCGGAAGGATTGAGGATTGCCAACGATAACGGCTGTACCGTGCCAGGAATACGAACCGGGCATGTAAGCCGGACCGCCTCCAGCGGGGCGCGGGTCGGCGACCCGCAGCAATGGCGTGACGACGGGCACGTGGGAATCAATCCATTCCCGTTCCACCATTTCCGCGCGGAGTTTCTCACCAAATCTGTCCAAATTCCACCCAAGCTCCCCGCCGCCCCTTTTCCATCCCAAACCCGGCTCAGCCTTTCTTATGCGCACAGCCGCCGCCCATTCGTCACATCACTCCATCACTCCATCACTCCCACCCCACCGGGAGCTTGGACGCTTGGAGCTTCCCGCCCTGTAGGGGCAGGACGTTTGCATTTGCTTCCCCAAGATTTGTTCTTGGCGTCCTTGGCGGCACGGTATAATAATTGCCCTGAATCGCCCGATAGCAATCAACGTCAAATATGCATCTATGAACGAAACTAACGAATCTCTGAGCACACGCCGCGAATTCCTGAAGAATACCGGCCGTTTTGCGGCGGCTTCTGCCCTGGTGGGAATGGCCATTCCCAGTGTCCATGGCGCGGAAGGCAACACCATCCAAGTGGCGCTGATCGGCTGCGGCGGACGCGGCGGCGGCGCGGCGAACAACGCTTTGGACGTCAAAAAAGTCCCCATGAAGCTCGTCGCCATGGCGGATGTCTTTGAACATCGCCTTACGGGCGCCTACAATGCCCTGAAACACGCCCACCCCGATTCGGTGGACGTCCCGCCCGAGCGCCGGTTCATTGGTTTTGACGGTTACAAGAAGGCGATGGATTGCCTCAAGCCCGGCGACATCGTGATTTTCACCACGCCGCTGGCGTTTCGTTGGGTCCATTTCACCTACGCCATCGAGAAGAAACTGAACGTCTTCATGGAAAAGCCGCTGACCTCGGACGGCCCGACTTCCCGCCGCATGTTCAAGCTCGGCGAAGAGGCGAGCGCGAAGAACCTGAAAGTCGGCGTGGGCTTGATGTCCCGCCATGCCCGGCCCCTCCAGGAACTGGAAAAGCGCATCCAGGACGGCGAACTCGGCAACATCATCCTCATGCGCGGCTACCGCATGGCCGGTCCGCTCGCGTCGGCCTTCTCCGAAAAATGGCCGGGCAACCCCAGCGAACTGCTCTGGCAGATCTCGCGCTTTCACAGCTTCATCTGGGCCAGCGGCGGCTGCTTCAACGATTTCTACATCCATCACATTGATCATCTTTGCATGATGAAGGGCGCATGGCCCGTCAAGGCCCAGGCCCTCGGCGGACGCCACTATCGCTCCAACTTTGTGGATCAGAATTTTGATTCCTATTCGGTCGAATACACCTTCGCGGACGGCGCCAAGATGTATATGGATGGCCGCTGCGTCACCGGTTGCAGCGATTTCTACTACAGTCACGCGCACGGCAGCAAAGGCATGGCGGTCGTTTCCGCGCACGACGATTGCGGCGGTCCTTCCAGCATTCACAGCGGCCAGAACCCGGCACGCGATAATATCGTCTGGAAATCCAAAGACCATCCGGGTGAGACCGACCCGTACTTGAACGAATGGAATGACCTCGTTGACGCCATCATCAATGACAAGCCCTACAGCGAAGTCAAACGCGGCGTCGAAGCCAGCCTCGTGACCTCCTTGGGACGCCTGGCCGCCCACACCGGGCGCGAGACGACCTATGAGCAGTTGCTCAACTCCGAAGTGGAATACTCCCCGAATTCGCACCTGATGACGATGGATTCCCCGGCGCCAGTCGTTGCCGGACCGGACGGCAAGTATCCCGTGCCCCAGCCCGGAATCATCACCGATCGCGATTACCAAACCACTTAAACAAAACACCCCGGCACTAGAAACGGTGCCGGGGTGTTTTTTTGATTTGATTGCCGCCTGAAACCCTACCGCGCCAGGCGCGCCTTGATGGCCTTGATGCTGATTGAGCGGTGACGCGCCATGATGCGCCGCAGTTCCAGCGGATGAGTTTCCGCCGTGTTGAGGCCAAAATCGGTCGTGCAGGCGGTGACGTATCCGGCCTCCAGCACCAAATCGCGGATGGCTTCGTTGCGGTCGCCATACGGATAACAAAAATGGCGGATGGGCAGGCCGAAGAGGTCTTCGAGTTTTTGCTTGCCGGAGAAAATCTCCTCCCGCGCCTCGCGGAAACTGACACGCGTCAAAAACGGATGCGTCAACGTGTGCGCGCCGATCTGGTGGCCGGCCGCCAGCCATTCGCGCACGTGCGAGACATCCATCAGCGGTTCGCGCACATCGCCCAACTGCACTTCCCACTCGTTAAACCGGCCTATGCGGTCCGCGACCAGGAATTGAATGGCGCTGAATTTGTGCTGGGCCAGCGGTTCAAGCGCGTTTTGAAACGCGTTCAAAAAACCGTCGTCAAACGCGAGGCAGAAGGTCGGTTTGCCGTTTGCTCCGGCGGGAACCTGCCCGTAAGGCGGCGCGCTGAAGCCCGCCTCCGCCAGTTCGGCCAGTTGCCGCGTGAACAGGCGGGGATTGATATAAAGCCCCTTGATGCGCACACCGCGTGGGCGCGGGCTGATTTTATGATAGGTAAGGCACGGTACGCCGTTCGCGAAGAACCGCCGAAACGGTCTTAACGAGGTATAATGGGTTGGGACAGCGGATGACACGGTGTAGTAGTAACATGGCTTCGCTGACGGCACAATTTCAAATAAAGCTCGCGGGTCCGCTCCGCCATCCGGTCGCGGGTGAAATGGCTCCCGGCATGAAGCCGGCCCGCCGTGCCAAGACGTTGCCGCAACGCCCCATCCGCGAGCAGCGCCTGCATTCCGTCCGCGAGTTCGGCCACACTGCCGGGCGTGGCCAGCAGACCATGTTCGCCATGATTGAACAATTCCGGAATGCCATCGAGCCGCGAGGCGATCACCGGCTTGCCGCACGCCATGGCTTCCAGAATCACCAGCCCAAACGCTTCCGAGCCAACCGCGGGATGCACCAGAACGTCCAATGACTGCATCGCCACCACAATTTCCTCGGTGAACGGCAGGATGCGGAAAACATTCTTCAGATGCAGTTCAGCAATCCGCTGGTTGAGCAGCGCTCCCATTTCGCCATCCCCAATGATGGCGAAGCGAGCCCCGGGATGGCGGGAATGCACCCGCTCCGCAGCTTCAACAAATTCCAACTGGCCCTTCCCGCGTGGCAGGCCGAACGCGCCCACCACGCCAAAAACCATATCGCCAGCCTGCCAGCCTTGGGCGGCGCGAAACGCCGCCACCGCCCCGGCCTGCGGCGTCTGGAATTTCTTCACGTCAATCCCGCCATGAATCTGATGCTGCCTCTCGATTGGACCGCACAGTTCCTGCTCCAACACCGCCTTCACCGCGCGGGAAACGGCGATGACATCCGCGCCAGCCAGCAGAAACCAGCGGCTGAACCAGCGCGGCCGCGTCATGAGATGACGGGTGACCACGACGCGCGCGCCGCTGCCAGTCAATCTCGCCGCCAAGATTGCCGGCCAATAATCGCGGCCTTGATGGGCATGAATGATTTCAATTTTTTGCCGGCGCACAGTCCGCGCGACACACTGGAAGAAGGCGCGCCTCGGGGCGGATTTGGTCGCGAACGTTTCGATGCGCGCGCCGGTTGCGCGCGCGCGCCCTTCCCACCGGCAGCCGGCGGGAATGGCCAGCGTCACGTCGCAGTTCAAATCTTGCAGGCCCGCGGCCAGTTCCAGCGTCTGGTTGTCCGCGCCGCCGCCATTCATGAGCGAATTGACGAGCAAGACGCGCAGCGGTCCGGTCAATGGGTTCCCTTCTCCAGGCAAAGCTCGGACTCGACCACCGGCGCGGGCTTTTCCTGCCGCTGCTGCAATTCCCATAATTTCGCGTATTTCAGAAAGGTGTAATACGCATATAAAGTGGCCAGGGTCAATCCATGCCGGCCGTCCCGAAAGCCCTGCTGGAAAAAGTAAACCTTGATGAACATGCCAATCGAACCGCCCAGCATCCGGGCCATTGAAGCCCGCTTGTTCTTCTGCGAGTAACGCTCGGCCATCAAGGTGGAATAACGCTGCAACTTCGCCGTTCCGACTTCGAGCGTCGGCCAAGGGTATTGCAGGACGTGCTCATGGAGATAACCGAGCCGCCCGTTCAGGTTGAAGCCCTCATGCACCAGGTCGTTGCGATAGCGCATGCAGGCGCGGTTGAACAACTGCGGCTGCCGGTAATCGGGATACCAGCCGGAATGGCGCATCCAATGGCCCAGAAAATGACTTTTGCGCGGCACATGATAGGCGTCGAATTGCGGCGCGCGCGACTCACGGCGGATCTCCTCCGCCAGTTCCGGCGTGCAACGTTCGTCCGCGTCAAGGCTGAAAATCCAGTCATGGCGCGCGGCATCCAGCGCGAGATTGCGCAGTTGGCCGAAGCCGCAGAAATTCCGGCTGATGATGCGCGCGCCATATTCTTGGGCGATGTCCACCGTTTCATCCGTGCTGAATGAATCCACGATGATGATTTCATCCGCCCAGTTGACGCTTTCAAGCACGTCGCGAATCTGGCCGGCCTCATTGTAAGTGAGCGTGTAAGCGGTTATGGGAAGGTGCTTACGCATGATGATGATTTTGCAGCCGGTTCGCCAGATGGTGTTTTAAATTCCCGGCACGGTTCGGCGCTGAACCGCCGTAGTTTCACATTGCTGCTGGCCGCCAATCTCAGCTTCACCGTGTGAAAACTATTGTGCTGAATATCTCCAATTATGCGTTGAAAACCATGGGGTGTTTCCCCCTCCAATCAGATCCCGAATTTTCTTGACCCGCCGGAGCAACTCAAGGCAGGCCACGGCGCAATGTCTCCGCAATGGCCAGCTCGGGCGCCATTTGCGAAACGGTGCAGCCGGGCGGCTGGATCACCAGTTTCCGGGTCGAGAGCGGACCATATTCATTCCCGCTGTGGCTGAAGGCCACGATCGGTTTGTTCAGCGCGCTGCAAGCGTGGACCACCCCGGTGTCAACCGTCAGCACCAGCCGGGCGTGGACCAGGGCGGCCGCCACATCCATGAACTGCCGGGGCTTGAAGGCCACCGCGCCCGGCAGTTTCGAGCAAAGCTCATGCACCAGCTCCCGGTCTTTCGGCAAGCCGTTGACCAATATCGGTTCCTTGCCTTCGCCCAGCCCGCAACTATGCACATA
>JAQGPB010000339.1 GCA_028293265.1 Pedosphaera sp.
GAGTGCGATTTGCCCGTGTCTGAAATTTTCGCGCCGGAGGCAAAATGCGCCGCCTTGGTGGTCCGCAATTTATAGGCGTCGTAACCGGAATTTTTCCCGATGCGCCCGGTGGCGCTGCGGCCGTAGCCCAGTGCCAGCGCAATGGTATTGTCCGCCTGTCCCGGCTGCGTCCACACCGGCCCCTCAATCGTCCGGCCATCCAGTTCAATTTTCGCCCATGCCGCCTTGATGCGGTTGTTTTCCTTGTTCCGGACGTAAAGCCCCAGTTCCTTCGTCGTCTTCACGCTCATGAGGAAGACGTTCTCCCACGTCATCTTGGTGATCGGGTCGGGCAATTCCTGCATCCATCCGTTGTTATTGAACCGGCCGTCGTCCATCCGGTAATCGCGATGGAACACCACTTCCAAGTTGTCCTTCGTTGGCGCCGCAACCGGCTTCAACGGCTCGGCCGCAATCGCCGCGGACACCGCCGCCAGATTGAAACTCGCCGACACCGCCTGCGCGGCGCTGTTGGGAAGAAAACCGTCATGCAAAAAATTTTGCCAGTCCAGCTCACTGTTCCCGGCAATGCCGCGAAACGTCTCGCGCACAATTTCGTACGGCGACGTCACGTCAAACCCGGCAATCCGCGCCAGCACCTCAAGCTCCGTCAGCCCGTTAAACAGCGGTTCAATCAATGGCTGAATCGGAACCAGCGTGCCATCCGCCGTGCGGGCATCGCCCCACGATTCCAGGAAATGCGCGAGCGGCAATCCCCAGCCGTTCTTGGGAAATGTTTCATCCTCGTAATAACCCAAGCGGACAACCGTCTTGGCTTTGTCCTGGGCCGCAGCCCAGTTCAAGTCCGCCGGTGCGTTATAAACTGGATTGCCGCCGAATACGACCAGCGTTTCTACCTTGCCGTCGTTCAGCGTCTTTGCCAATTCCGTGATCGAACCAGCCTTCGGCTCCGGCGCGTCCTGCAACACCACCGTCTTGCCCACATTGTCCAGCGCGCTGTTGATAGCGTTTGCCAGCAAATGCACCGCCAGCGGCTGCCGATGACCCGCCAGCACGAGCCCCGCGCCGCGGTTGGCCATCAAATCCTTCGCGCACTCAACAATCCACTTCTCATTTGCGCTGATCGCCTTGGACCCGGCCAGCTCGCTCGTGCCTAGATCGCCCAACCCCGCCTGCTTCATCACCTCCGCCGCCAGCCGCGCCGCCACCGCTGGAACCAACCCGGTCGCAATCCGCAGCCGATGGTCCGCGTTCGCTCCCGTCAGCGTCATCAACCCCTCGACGGCATACAGCCGGTTCATTGGATCGGTGTGCTTCGTCGTCTTGCGACCCTTCGCGAAGCGCGCAATGTTGACCTGCAAATTCTCCTCGCCACCGATAAAATCTGAATCCAGCGCGACTATCACCTTCGCCTGGTCAATCTTGAAATAAGGTGTCACCGGCTTGCCGAATGCCAGCGTCGCCGCCCGGCGATGAATGTCGAAATCCACCGGCTCATATTCGTACCAGCCCGCTTGCGGCAATTTTTCGCCCAAAGCCTTTTGCAGTCGCGCCCGCGAAGGTGAGCTGCTCTGCCCTGCTAGAAAATAAAGCCCCGCGCCGCCATTGCCCTGCGCCTGCTTGGAAATTTCCCCGAGCGCGGCCAAAGCCTCATCGCGCGTCACGGTCGAGCCATTCTTCGCAAAACGAATCGCCCGGTCTGCATCGTAAAGATCCAAAATCGAAGCCTGCGTAAAACGGTCCGTGCCCCCGTTGCTGTCGGGATGCTGCGCATTCCCTTCCAGCTTGGTCGGACGACCGTCGTGGGACTTCGCCAGCAGCGGAACCGCCGTGCCGCGCGTCGGCATCGCTGTTGCGTAATATTTCGCCAGCCCGTGCACGTAGCCTTCGGGCATCTTCGAAAACGGATAAATCTTCGCCACCGGCTTCCGGCAGCCCGTCAGCCCAAAACCCGCCAGCAAAAAAGAGGCGGACATGATCTTCACGAAATTCCGGCGCGTGACCGGATCGGTCAGCTCGCTTGCGCCGGCGGGGAACTCCCGCTCGGCCCATTGGCGGAACTCCGGCGTGTCGGCCAGTTGATCCATGCTGCGCCAATATTTCGGACCGGTGTCAGGCACCGGACAGGGAGGAGGAATTGTTTTCATCGGTGACAGGCGGAGCAGTTCTGCAATGATTCAACCTTCCAATCGTGGACGAATTTTTGCCCGTTGACACGCTGCTTCTCGGCGTTTTCCTGGGCATTGTCGCTCCATTTCCAATCGAGATCGGTTATTTTTTCCGGCGGACGCAGATGCGCGGCCGGATCGCGATGGCATTCCAGGCAGAACGACATGTTCAACGGCTTGGCCTGCGCCACCTCGTCCATCTTGTTGATCTGCCCATGGCATTCCACGCAGCTCACGCCGCGGTTCACGTGAACGGAATGGTTGAAATAAACATAATCCGGCAGCTTGTGAATCTGCACCCAGGGAATCGGCTTGCCGCTCTGGAAACTTTCCCGCACCAGCGCCAGCTTCGGATCATCCTTTAACACCATGCTGTGGCAGTTCATGCAAACCGAACTCGCGGGAATGTTCGAATACCAGGACTTCTCCACGCCATTGTGGCAATACCGGCAGTCCACCCCCAACTGGTCCGCATGAATCGAGTGTGAAAACGCCACCGGCTGCACCGGCATGTAACCCACATCGGTATATTTGTTCGTGAAATAATACCAAACCCCCGCCGTCACCCCCGTGCCCGCGAACAGCACGCCCGTGATAATCAGCAACGGCAACCGGTTTGTCCACTTAGGGAAGATGTCAGACATCTGTAACTATTTTTTGTTCTGCCAACCGCAAAATATGTTGCGCCCGCTTCCAGCCGCAACGCAACCCAATGACGAAAAATGTGATTCTTGCCATTGGAAGTCAACCGTCAATCGTTTTTTCAAAATTTTCCTGACCCGGCACTATCCCAGAGTGCGGCCATCCCGGCCGCGGCCGCGTGCGAATTTCCCGCAGGCATCGCATTCACCAGCCCGCTTCTCCGATTGTGACCACGTTATTCACGCTTCCAAATTCAGACAACGCGCCCGTCACAAGCAGCTTCCCGCTGAACGTCCGCCCTGAATTTAAAACGCCACCGCCTCGCCCCGCAAGAAAGATTGTGAAATATTTCACGAATTAGGCAGATTTGATTCGCGTCATAAGCTTTACTGATTTTACACCTCTAGAAAGCCCCTGAATTCCACAAACTTCTTTTCAATCGGCAACAAAATCCGAGCCATCAAGCCGAGCGTACGACAGAGAGCAACCGTTTCCAATTTGCAGGAGGTAATGAGACCCTGATTTTCCCTGTTCAGCCGCCAAACCAAAACTCCGTCACCTGAAAAAATCCCTGACCGCCGCCATCACCCACTCCGGCGCCGGCAACTGATACCCGAAAAAATATTTCGAACTGATCGCCACCACTTCGCCATCAATCTTGGAAACTGTCCCGACCCAGGCTCCTGCTGGAAGCTCCCCAACCGTTCGCTTCACGAACTCAACGTGCGGCAACCCCATATCCCAGGTAAATTCAACTATTCGCCCATCCTTCGCGAGAATCAAAAGAGTCTGCCCATCGGATAGCTGAATAGGTTCCAAGTCGCGCATAATTCATCCAAAGACTCAGCCGGTCTGTGGTCCATCTTTCCCTATCTCCAAATCCCGATGCAGCAGAGACCTTTTCTTTGCCGCCCGCTTGCGTTCCGTTTCCTCCCGTTCCTTCAATTCCTTCAAACGATTGAAAGCGATGATCTCCGTCGCCTGCATGCTTATCGAATTCGTCGTCTCGACCGTCAGTTGCGGCAAGGACGCGTAAGAGGGACTGTCAAACCAAACTGCGTTGCAGTCCCGGCAACCGTCCAACTCCAACTCCGGTTCCTGCGTATTCAGCACAATCATGAATTTGTCGCAAAACGGACACCGCCGTTCGCTCCGCCGCCGACTCGATTGCAAAAGCCGCAGCAACTTCGTCGCCACCTGAGTCCCCCCAACATGCCGGATCTGCGAAATCGTCACCGCCCTGCCATCGCAACTTTTACACGGATAAAATACTCCCTCTCGCTGGCGGG
>JAQGPB010000368.1 GCA_028293265.1 Pedosphaera sp.
GCCAGCACGCTGGTGGCGTTGGTCAAAATGGCGGGCGCGGCGATGAACGTGAGCACCGCGAACGGATTGTTTGTGAGGAGATTGGTTCCCATGGATTTTGATTATAATTCAAACCATACGCTAATTACGGCGAATTGTGCGAATCGGTCAACTACTATGATGGCAGCGAAGACAATCTTGAAATCACAGGTTGTGAGTTCAAGTTTTCTGCCACCCTTTCAGGGTGGTGGTGGTGGGTTGGAGCCGGTTTCTGGGGGTATCGGTGGACCTCAACCCCCGGCTAATTTCTGGCAACCCTCCAGGTTGCTCTTTTTTCAGCAGGTAACAGTCCGATGTTTCGAGGGAAGGAAAATTTTCGCGCCGAGCTTTTTTTGTTTCCGCTGGTAATGAGCGACCTGTTTCTTGGGGTCGAAAGCAAATTTCCTGGTGATCTGACGGCGGATGGCCCAGATTTCCTCAAGCGGTTCATCCCGTTTCGTTTTCATCGTTTCGCCCCGGCAATGGCTGCGGATCTTCACTTTTTGGGCGGCAGTTCGCGGATGAAGGACCAGGAAACTTCGGCGGTCTGGCCGTTGTTGTAATGAACGAAGAAGCCAGCGTGGCAGCAATCCTCAATTTCCAAATGGTCAAACTTGGCTTTGGGCGCAATCTTATTGGCCTTGCGAATTGTGTTATGCGGTTCGAGGATGCACAGGCCGTCCTCAAACTCCACGTCAAAGGCGTCTTCCCAACTCAGGTACCGGACATTCTTGACTTTTGAGAATCTGGCCGTGCCAAATGGCGCTTTGGCATTTTTTGCTGTCGTTTTCATAGTCGCCCTTCGGCTTGCAGATCGCGTATCAACTGAATGACTTTATTATCAATTTTAGGAATGTCCATCGGTTGCAGCATTTCGAGATTTACACGCGAGATGAGTTTGCAATTCTTGTCGAACACATGCACATAGCGGGGACCGTGATCTCCAATCCACCACAAGAATATGTAACCGCCGCGTCGAATTTTCCCCATAATCTCATTTTGCCGTCCCCGCCAGTTCCTCCTCGAAATCCACGATCTCTTTGATCTGCGTCAGGAACCACCGATCAATTTTCGTGAGGTCGAAAATCTCGTCAATGCTGAAGCCGGCGCGCATGGCGTGGCGGATGAAGAAGATGCGCTCGGCGTTGGGGGTGCTGAGCTTGCGGGTGATGACTTCGCGGGGGAGGATGTCGCGGTCGCCATAGACGTCATTGCCGATGCGCCAGGGTTTGCCGTCGCCGCCGAGGCCGCTGCGGCCGATTTCGAGCGAGCGCAGGCATTTCTGGAGCGATTCCTTGAAGGTGCGCCCGATGGCCATGGCTTCGCCGACGGATTTCATCTGGGTGTTGAGCGTGGGGTCGGCCTGGGGGAATTTCTCGAAGGTGAAGCGGGGAATCTTGGTGACGACGTAATCAATGGTCGGCTCGAAGCTGGCGGGGGTTTCGCGGGTGATGTCGTTTTTGATTTCGTCAAGGAGGTAACCAACGGCGAGCTTGGCGGCAATCTTGGCGATGGGAAAACCGGTGGCCTTGGACGCGAGCGCGGACGAACGTGAGACGCGCGGGTTCATCTCGATGATGACCATGCGGCCATTGTCGGGGTTGACGCCGAACTGGATGTTGGAGCCGCCGGTCTCGACGCCGATTTCGCGGATGACGGCGAAGGAGGCGTCGCGCATGATCTGGTATTCCTTGTCGGTGAGCGTCTGGATGGGGGCGACGGTGATGGAATCGCCGGTGTGAACGCCCATGGGGTCGAAATTTTCGATGGAGCAGATGATGACGCAATTGTTGGCGCGGTCGCGCATGACTTCCATCTCGTATTCCTTCCAGCCGAGCAGGGATTCCTCGACGAGAATTTCCGAGACGGGCGAAAGCTCGATGCCGCGCTTGGCGATTTCGTCGAACTCATCGCGATTATAGGCGATGCCGCCGCCGGTGCCGCCGAGGGTGTAAGCCGGGCGGATGATCAGGGGCATGCGGCCGATTTTTTCGGCCACGGCGCGGGCTTCTTCCACGTTGTGCGCGGTGCCGCTGATGGGGACATCGAGGCCGATCTGGATCATCAGGTCCTTGAAAATCTGGCGGTCTTCGCCGCGTTCGATGGCGCGGGCGTTGGCGCCGATCATTTCGACGCCGTATTTTTCAAGCGTGCCGCGGCGGTTGAGGGCCATGGCGGTGTTCAAGGCCGTCTGGCCGCCGAGCGTGGGGAGGAGGACGAGTTTGCCCTTGGCGCCCATGCGCTTCATTTCTTCGACTTCGCGCGCGATGATTTTTTCGACGCATTCCGGGGTGATTGGCTCGATGTAGGTGCGCTCGGCGAACTCCGGGTCGGTCATGATGGTGGCGGGGTTCGAGTTGACGAGGACGACGCGGTAGCCTTCCTCGCGCAGGGCTTTGCAGGCCTGCGTGCCCGAATAATCAAACTCACAGGCCTGGCCAATGATGATCGGCCCGGCGCCAATGATGAGAACAGAATGAATGTCAGTGCGTTTCGGCATAAAGCGGGATGAATTAAAGCGATTCCGGGGCGATTGTCATGGTTTAAATTTCCGGCAACGAGCGCAAGGGCGCCGGTGGGAGGAGTATCGGCGGCAAAGAGCCAATTTTTTTGTGCAATAGGTTAAACACCCTATTTCGCAACGGGGTTTCCGGGGCATATTACTGTCGCTTTTGAACACGACCAACATAAAAGAAAGAGAAAGAACTGAGCAGATATGAATTATAAAAAATCATTCGCGCTGACCACGTGTTTGGTTTCGCTTCCAATGCTGACCGGATGCCCGGGCGGCAGCAGTTCCAACAATAATCCTCCTGCTAACAATGGCAGCGCGCCAGGATCGTTGGCGGGAAGAACCATCAATGTATCCGTGAACGGCGGCTCACTGCCGTTTTCAAGCACGGGCACCTATGTTTTCACACCGGCGGGCAACGGGACTTCAGGAACCTACCAGTTGGAGGGCACCGGGGGTGTGCAGAGCAACATCGGCAGTTACAATTACTCGACCACGGGCGCGAGCACGGCGAGCCTCGTGGAAACCGAACAGTCCGGGACGATTGTGAACAATACGCTTGTTTTTCAAACAGCCACGTCCGGCACCATCTCCAGCAGCAGCCCCAACGCGGGAGGGAATGAAACGGGAACGTTTACGATCAATTGAAGCGCGGGCGGCTTGGATGGTTTGTCAGTTGAGCAAGCAAGTTAAAGCGCCCTTCACCCAAGCTGGGATGAAAGGGCAAAGCGTCAGTGTCATCAATTCAGATTCAGAATGTGTCACGCAAACCATCATTACAATTCATACGCCGGTTTAACTGGCTGTTGTTGCTCTTCCTAACGGGTTGTCTTTCTCCGCAACAAAAGTTGGCGCGGGAAATTCCCGGCTTGCGAACCAAATGGCAGACGGATGTTGCGCATCAATCCGCGCTGCCTGAAAGGCTTGTAAGCTGGCCGGAAGCACTCGCCTTGCTGCAGGCGGACAACCTCAAGCTGCGCGCGGCCCGCGCGGACATCACCAACAGCACGGAACTGGCGCGGCAGGTTTATCGCGATTTGATTCCCACCCTCAATCTGCGTTCCGGTGTCTCGAAGAGCCTGAAAAACCTCCCCGCCACCTCAATTGATGACGTGACGTTCAATGTGGACAGCTTTTTCAACATTCCGGGCGTCATGAATTTTAACACCCGCCTTTTTGCCGGACGTCTCTCGGTGATCCGGTCCAAAACCGCCTATCAGTTGATGGAACGGGAACAGACCATTGAGCTTTACAAACTCTTTTTGGAAGCGCGCGAAAATGAGGAATTGGCCGCCGAACTGGAAACCGAACGGCGTCTGGGAGAAGCGGTGAGAAAGGCGGACGAGATTTCAGGCCAGGTTTTGCTCAAAGATATAGACAACGAGGAGGTGCAAAGGGAGAAAGCGGCCGAGAATTTTCAGACGCGCGTGGGGGATCTGCTGGCGGACCGGGGCTTCCGCTGGGTCCTCACCACCAATGGATTGCCAGAATTCAATTACACGACGAGGCCCTTGCATCTGGAAGACACCAACAACGTGGCGCAGTTGCAGATGAAACTTGTGGCGCTGGAACTGGTCGGAGCCTGGGCGCAGATCAACGGCATCAAGCTGCAATACTGGCCGGAGGTGACCATTTTTGTGAGCGGCCCTTCGGCCTTTCAGTTTAACAACGGGCGGGCGCAGTTCTGGTCATCCGCCGATATCGTGGGGACGGCGGACTTTTTTTGGTCCATTGATACGCGGGGATACGTCAGCCAGCAATTGCGTTTGACGCGGCGCGCGCAGGATTTGGAGAAGACGCAATTGCAGCAGGATTCGCTGGCGTTGATTGACCGGCTGCTCGCGGCCCGGCGGCTGGAAGGTTCCCTGAGCGAGCAGGCCGCCCAGCTCGACCGGCTGTTCTCGTTTTTGGAAAAAATTCCGCCCGACACGGATGTGGCTTCCATTTTGCAACGCGCTGAAACAAACCGGACGCTGCATTTTCAGCGGTCGCGATTGCGCCGGGACCTGGCGGAGCTGAACACGGTGTTTTGGTTTGTGGATGAGACGAAATGGTCTGGATAAAACGAATGAAAAAGTTTCAACCACGTATGAACTCGGATGACCACGGATTCAGAGGCATTGCATCAAAATTCATCCGTGTCCATCCGTGTCCATCCGTGGTTTTCCATTTTCTGATGGTTGCGTTATTCCTCAGCGGCGGTTGTTCGGAGAAACCCGCGACGCCGGAGGCCGCGGCGAAGGTCGCGTGGTCGTGGGAGCCTTATCCGGCGGTGGAAAAAATGCGGCTGGCCACTTTGTCGTGCCAGATTTTGCCGCGCACCAGCCTTGCCATCAATGCGCCGGTCCCGGGCCAGTTGCGTGTTTATGTGGACCGGCCGCAAACCAATCTGCCGGCGGGATTTCTTTGGGCGGAATTTGAGCCGAAAGCCTTGGATCTCGAGGCGGCGGAACTGGCCGAAGCGCGAAGCACGATTGCCGAGCGCGAGCGGCTTTTCCGCGAGATCGAACTGCCGAAAGAGGAAATAAAACTGGGCCGCGACATTGCAGGCTTGAAAAAGCAAATCACGC
>JAQGPB010000405.1 GCA_028293265.1 Pedosphaera sp.
GAACGTTTGCTGGCCGCCGGCGGCTTTGACGAAACGATGGTGCGCAATCAGGATGATGAACTCAGTTTTCGGCTGAGAAAAGCCTCTGGGCGCGTCGTGCAAAGCAGTTCACTGCGCGTGAAATATCATGTGCGCGACAGTTTCAAAAAACTGTTTCTGCAATTTGCGCAATATGGCTATTGGAAAGTGCGCGTCGTGCGCAAACATCCGCGGCAGGCGAGCACGCGGCATTTTATTCCGGCTTTGCTGGTGTTGGCGCTCTTGATTACGGCGCTGGCGGCTCCCTTTGCAAAAATTGCGTTGTGGGCCTCGGGCGCGATCCTGGGCGGATATTTTGCCGTGCTGCTGCTTGCGAGCCTGATGCAATTGCGGGGTCCGCAGGTCAAACTATGGCCGGGAGTTGTGGGGGCTCTTGCGATGATGCACTTCGGATACGGGCTTGGATTTTTGCTCGGCTGGGGGCCGAGATTGGCGATCTTTGGACGCACGAGCCGATGAACTTGGGAAAGCTCCAAGCGTCCAACATCCAAGCTCCAGAGAATAACCAAGCTCCAAGCACCAATGGACTCTGGTTGGAATTTAATGTTTGGTGCTTCTCTGGTGCTTGGAGCTTGGTTGTTGGAGCTTTTCTCTCTTTAAATTCATGGAAGCGCTTAACGAAGAGGCGGCGTCGGCCCTGCAGTACACCAGGCAGGTTCCCCGCTGCGCCTTCACCATTGATGTCGAGGATTGGTATCAATCAAGCGTGGATTTTGACGCGGCCATCACGGAGCGGGTGCCGCGCAACGTGGATCGGGTGTTGCGGGTGCTCGACGATTGCCGCGTGAAGGCCAGTTTTTTCGTGCAAGGCCGCGTGGCCGAGACGTTCCCCGAAATGCTGCAAACACTCCTGGCCGAAGGGCACGAAATCCAATCGCACGGTTACAGCCACCGTCCGCTATTCGGGATGAACCGGCGGGAGTTGCGCACCGAACTCGAACGCGCGCGAAAATCAGTGGAGGACGCTTGCGGTGTAAGGGTGACGGCATTTCGCGCGCCGGATTTTTCCATTGTGCCGAAAAATTTATGGGCTTTGGAGTCGCTGGCGGAATGCGGGTTTACTGTGGACTCTTCCATTTTTCCTATGCGCATGAAGCGATACGGGATCGCCGGCTGGGAAACTTTGCCTCGCCAAATGCGGTTGGACAATGGCGGCATGATCTGGGAGGCCCCGGTCGCGGTGTGGAACTGGCGCGGGTGGCGCGCCCCGGTGGCCGGCGGCGGCTATTTTCGACTGCTGCCGCATGTCATTTTGCGCTGGGCTGTCCGTTCTATGCTGGCACAAAGGCGGCCGGTGATCATCTATTGCCATCCCTACGAATTCAACGAGCGCGAATTGGATGATTATCGCGGAAAAGTTTCGCGCCGGTTTCGCTTCACCCAGAGCCTCGGCCGGGCGTCATTTGTGATGCGCGTTCGGCGGTTGCTGGCCGAATTTCCATTTGGACGCTTCGACGAGGTGCTGGCGGCACATGGAGTCGGATGAAAATTGCATTTCTCACCACGGACGATCCGCTTTATCTGCCGGAGTTCTTCGGCAAGGTGCTGAAGCAGCGCGCGCGGGAAACGCAGGGAGTCTATGTCGTGCCGCCATTGTATCACCGGCAAACCCCGTTGCAGGCGGCGTGGCGGTATTACCGTTCGTTTGGCCTTGCGGCCTCGTTCGGGCTGGGATGGAATATGCTGCGCTGTAAATTCAGGGGTCAATCCATCGCGTCGGTTTGCCACCGGCACGGGGTTGAATGCGCGTTCGTACCCGATGTAAACGCGCCGGGGTTTGTCGAAGAATTGCGCCGCGCTGCCCCGGACGTGGCGGTGTCGGTGAGTTGTCCGCAGATATTTCGTGCGCCATTGATGGCCGTGCCGCCACTGGGGATTCTAAACATTCACGGGGCGATGCTGCCGCAGTATCGCGGAGTGATGCCGGGTTTCTGGATGCTGGCCAATGGCGAGACCCAGGCCGGCGTCTCGATTTATTTTGTGAACGAGCAGATTGACGCGGGCAGCCTGTGCGCGCAACAGCCGTTCGGCATTCTTCCCCGGGAAACGCTCGACCAATTTTTGCGGCGGTCCAAAAGCATCTCCGCGGACTTGCTTCTGGACGTGCTTCGGGCCTTGGAGAATGGCCGGGTCGCCCGCCGTCCGCTGGACTTGTCGCAAGGCTCATATTATTCGTGGCCGGATGCGGGGGCCGTCAGGCGTTTTCACGCGACAGGAAGGGGAATCTGGTAGAAGTTTGATGACCAGGCGCCAGGCGCTGATGATCGCCGATTGATAGTTCACGCTTGGTGCGTTTGATTTTTTCAAATTGTCTGATAACTTCTTGTAGTTCAGAAACTCATGGAAACATTCCATCCACAGTCAGTCCATGCCCTTTCGCCAATGCAGCAAGGCATGTTATTCCACAGCCTTTACGACCCGGAATCAGGCGTAAACATCCAACAGGTGGTCGGCACATTGCGGCATCCGTTGGATGTCCCGC
>JAQGPB010000411.1 GCA_028293265.1 Pedosphaera sp.
TCCAGGTTTGTTGCACATGCCCGAACTGAAGCATTGACCCGACCCGACGCACATGGACGCCTTGTTCAGCGCATCCAACTCCGCCATCATCGCCTGTGCATCGCCCATTTGTTGCATCAACTTGTCCAATTCCTTCGAAGCCTCCGCCAGCGATTGCGACGCGCCCGATTTTTCGCCCGCCTTCAGGCTTTGCGCGGCGTTTTTCAAATGGTCCGCCACCTTCCCATACTGGCCCGCGGGGTCAACCGCCTTGGAAACTTCCGCCATCATTTTATTAAGCTGCTCCGGCGTAAGCTTGGCCGACTTCAAATCGTTGATCATTTTTTTCAACGTGCCTTGCGCCGCTTCTAGCTGGCCGTTCTTCAACTGCTCCGCGAGATCCTTGCCCATCTTCTCAATCTGCTGTTGCATTTGTTGCAGGCTCTTCGCCATGTCCCGCATCTTTTCCAAATCAAGCATCTGCGCGTCCAAATCTTTCAGAAACATATCAGTCTGGTTTGCCGCCAATGCCTCAATCGCCTGATCAAGGTTCGGCATCTGCATTCCCATCTCCTGCGCCTGCTTCGAAAGCGCCGCCATGGACTTCGAAATCTTTTCCTTGTCCGACTGGCTCATGCTCCCGTCCTTGGACGCCGCCGCCTTGGCCGCTTCCTGAAGCTTGGCGAGATCCTTGTTCAACTTGTCCATCTGGTCTGGCGTGCCGGTCGGATTGCCCAACTGCTTCTGCGCCTCCTCAATCTGCTTCTGCAACCGCGCCGCATCCGGCGAATTCTCCCCGCCCGGCGAACGCGCCGCTTGCTCCAGCCGTTTCATCGTCGGATCTTTGCCCATCTCCTTCATTTCATCCTTGAGCCGGTCCGTGACATTCGCCAAATCTTTCAACGCCTCGCTCCGCGTCATCGGTTTCTTGGCCAGTTGCTCGCCCATTTCATTCACGGCCTCCATCGCCTTCTGCGTGGATTCCATCGCCGGCGGACGCTTCTGCAAATTGCGTTTCGTCAAGTCCGCCAGTTGCCGGCCCGTTTCCTGGACCACCTTCTTGTCCGCTTCCTTTTGGAGAAAAGTCTTGCTGCGATATTCCGGCACGAAACCCAACCCCGCCGTCAACGCCAGCACCAGCAACGCCCACCGGCTCGCCCTGGGCAATTTGAACTGCACCAAACGCCGCGGGTCCAATTCCTTCACATGCGCAGCCGCATCCGTCACCAGCAGCTCGCGCCATGTTTCCGAACCCGGCCCCTTCGCCAACTCCAGCGCCGTGCTCAACCGCTCCTGCAAATGCTGCTTCCCATCCACCCAGCGCGCCGTTTCATTCAGCGAAGTCTTGCGCCAGCCGCCAATGATCAAGCCCGCCAGCGCGCACGCTCCACCCATGCCCGCCGCCGCGCCCAGCGTCCAATAAGGAATCGGCGCCAGTTTGTAAACCGCCAGCGTCAGCAGCCAGATCGTTGCCCCGCCCAGCAAGCCCTGCCACAGACCGCGAAATGCCCGTTCCTTGCGCCGACGTTGCGCCGCCCGTTGGAGGGTCGCCTCAATCAGTTGGAGATCGCTCATTGGTGTTCCTTATTTTCCATACCATGCAGCATCCTGCGCCCTTTGGCGAGCGTTAAATGCTCAAAAATCAAACCGCCTCCCGCGCCCCGCGACCGCTTAATGCCTCTGCTTTGCCTCTTCGACACCGCCCGGCCTATTGCCGTTCATATTCCCCTTTGCCGAGCTTCTTATAAACCGTGAACCCCGCCTTCTTCGCGGCGGAGATCGTGATCTTCTTCGGCGAGCTGAACGTGGAAAACACCTTGCGCACCGGCTTCTTGCACGCCGGGCAATTCTTCAGCTCCTGGGCCGACAGCGGCCGGCGCAGGGTAAACTTGCCCCCGCACACCACACATCCGCCCTCGCACAATTCGTATTCGTATAACGGCATAATCGAACCATCATTAAACACCAGATTTCCCGCCCGGTTTCAAGCTCCTTTACGCATAACATAATACCAGCGAATTTCGAAGCGTTTCCCCCATTCGATGTTCAATGTTCGATGTTCGATGTTCGATGTTGGATGTTGGATGTTGGATGTTGGATGTTCGATGTTGGATGTTTCCCCTTTCCCAGCTCGACGTCCTCCAAATCAAATCTTCGTCACCAGCTCCCGCGCCAGTTTGATCAGCTCCAGATCCTCCACCAGATTCCCAAACCGAAACTTCGGCAGCCCGCTCTGCTGCTGGCCAAGCAATTCCCCCGGCCCGCGCAATTTCAAATCCGCCTCCGCCACGCGAAAACCGTCATTCGTCTCCTCCAGCACCTTAAGCCGCTGTCGCGACTCTGCGCTCTTCGCCGCCGCTACCAGAATGCAATGCGAATCATGCGCCCCGCGCCCGATCCGCCCGCGCAACTGATGCAATTGCGCCAGGCCGAATTGCTCTGCATTTTCAATCAGCATCACCGTCGCGTTCGGAACATCCACCCCCACTTCAATCAGCGGCGTCGCGAGCAACACCTGGATCGTGTTCGCGCGAAACGCCGCCATCACGCGCTCCTTCTCCGCGCCCGGCAGCCGCCCGTGCAGCAGCCCCACCCGATGCGGCGCGAAAATCTTTTTCAAATTTTCAAATTCCTTCGTGACCGCCTTGATCCCCGCCACGCCGCCCTCCTCCACGCGCGGATAAACCACGTATGCCTGCCGCCCCTGCGCGAGTTTATTGCGAATAAATTCCCACACCTTCGGCAACCGGTCCGCCGCGCGCACAAACGTCTTGACCTCCCCGCGTCCCGGCGGCAGTTCGTCAATCACCGACACATCCAGCTCGCCATATAATGTCAGCCCCAGCGTGCGCGGAATCGGCGTCGCCGTCATCACCAGCAGATGCGGATAAGTCCCTTTGCGCAACAACTCCTCGCGCTGCACCACGCCAAACTTGTGCTGCTCATCAATGATCACCAGCCCCAGCCGTTCCATCGCAAACTTCGACTCAATCAACGCGTGCGTCCCGATTGTCAGGATGGGCGATTGCGGATTGCGGATTGCGGATTTGTGCCCCGAGGTTTGCAAATGCACTTCCACGCCCAGCGGTTCGAACCACCGTTTGAAAGTCTGATAATGCTGCTCCGCCAAAATCTCCGTCGGCGCCATCAGCGCGACATTGTAGCCGCTCTCCAGCGTCATCAACGCGCAGCACGCGGCCACCGCCGTCTTGCCCGAACCCACATCGCCTTGGAGCAACCGCCGCATCGGATGCGCCCCGCCCAAGTCATGTCGCAACTCCCGCAACACCCGCGTCTGCGCCGGCGTCAGCGCAAAACCGAGCTGCGCCAGAAACGGCTTGATAAGCTTGTTCGTCCCCGCACAAGCCAGCCCACGAGCCTTCGCTTCAAACTTCTGCCGCCGCAACCGGATGTCCCGTTGCAGCCCGATAAATTCATCCAGTGCCAGCCTGCGCCGCGCCAATTCGATGTCCCCCTCCGCCTCGGGAAAATGCAGCATATGAACCGCATTCGCGCGCGACGGAAAATCTTTCAAAACCAGTTTGGGCCAAGGTTCGGTAATTTCATTTTCAAACTGCCCGAGCGTCCGCCAGACCAGCGACCGCAGGAACCGTTGCGGCAAACCCTCCGTCAGCGGATAAATCGGCGCGATGCGGTTGATGTGAATCGAACTCTCCTCACCCCCTTCGATCACTTCCGTTTCCGGATGGTCAATCGTGCGCGGCTTCATCGCCTTCAATTTGCCGAAAACAAAAACCTCGTCCCCCACCGCGAAATAATTCTGCATGAACGGCAGGTTCCACCACCGGCAATGCAGCCGCGCCGTCCCATCCTCCAGGATGATTTCAAACACCGACTTCGCCCCCTTCTGATACGTCTTCAAGCCCAGCGCGACAATCGTCCCCCGCGTCGTCCCCGGTTCATCCAATTGCATCTCCACGATGGACCTAAAATGCCGCCGGTCCTCATGCCTTCGTGGCCGCAGCAGCAACAAATCCTCCACCGTGAACAACCCCAGCCGCGCCAATTGCGTCTCCCGCTCCGTCCCCACCCCGCGCAAAGTCTTCAAAGGCCGGGTAAGCGGCGGAATCGGCAGCGGCGGCGAAACATTGGATGGCGTCCCAGACATCTCCACTCAACATACGAACGGACACCGCGCCGTTCAACGGGAAACCGGGCATGCCAGCATGGCAGTGTCCTAATTTGGGGGGGCACGGGCAACCGGCCCGTCCCGCTGGGCGACCAGCCCAGCGGAATGGAGAGAAGCATCGGTTTGCAAGCCGGTGTGCAATTGCCCAACCAGCGCCTCGCTCGTTCCGGCCGGCTGGTAGCCGACCGGCACAGGCAACTTGCCTGTGCTACCCGTTCAAGAATGCTACAACCCATC
>JAQGPB010000414.1 GCA_028293265.1 Pedosphaera sp.
TTGAAATTCGACACCGCTGTTCCCGGTGACCGCGGGGATTGCGAAAAGGAGAGCCTCACTCAGGGGAGCGAGTGAAAAAGCTCCAAGCACCAACAGCCAACCTCCAGAGAATATTCAAGGAACAATAAGCAGTTGAAGATTGAAATATAGGGATTATCAATCAGCGCTGATTCACCCAGCGGACGGCGTTTGCGACGATGCGGAGGGGGAATTCCTGCTTGTAAATCGGGTAGGTTTCATGGCCGGGGCGGAAGTAAAAGACCTTGCCTTTGCCCACCTTCCAAGCGCAGCCGCTGGTGAAGGTTTCGCCGTTGTCCCAATGTTCCTGGAATACGATTGCGTCGGGCGTGGGGACGTGGAAAGCACCGCCGTAAATTTCGGTTTGGGGAATGTCAAAGACGACGGGAATTCCTTCGGCGATGGGATGGCGCGGCATGAGGGTAGTGACGTGGCTGGGTTTTCCGTCGTTTGAAACGACGGGGAAAATACAACCGGGCAAGGTAACTTCAAGCGTGTCCGTGCCGTCCGGAGCCGTGAAGCGGCGGGAAGAAGGGGTGAGCGGGCCATCGCGTTTGGGCATGCCGCCCGGCGGGGGAACTGTGACGAGTTTGACTTTGGAACGTTCCGCTGCGGGGACGGTTTTGAGGGCGTCCTCGATGGCGCGCTCGTTCATGGCCGCGATGAAAGGCTTGGACCAATGCGCCGAATGCAATGAGACCAGGGAAAGTTTGCCCGCTTTCAGCCGATCAATGATGGCTTTAACATGTTCGGGTGTCACTTCAGCGTGTTTTTGGTGGCCCCACCAAACGAGCACGTCGCAGTGATCGAGGATGTCATCGGACAAACCTTGATCGGGATCATTCAGACCCACCGATTTGACGCTGAACTCCTGCTGTTTGCCGAGGTAAGCGGCCAGTGTGTTGCCGAGATAATCTCCGTAGGCGGATTTCTGCGCCTCCTGACGTTCGTCCCAGACGACCACGCGGATGGGGGCGGCCATGGCGGCCTGAGTGGCAAACGAACCGGCCATAATCAGCAGGCTTGCGAACAGCCAGACGAAGCGCCGGAAGAAAACGGTGCGAGAGATGTTCTGTTTTGTGTTCATGGACATGATTGGTAAAGCCGCATGAACTGCGAGTCAACAAAGGATTTGGGCGGTCGCAAAGCTTCATTCTTTGCCGGCAGGTTCAAGCTTGCGGAGGCGCTCCACAATTTCCGGATGACGCGGGGCCTGGTTGGTGCGTTCGCCGATGTCCTCGTCCATATTGGCGAGGAACCATTGCTTGTCCGGCTCGGCGAGTTTTTGTTTGTCGGCGCCGTCGTTAGGGTTGTGGAGGAGTTTCCACGGGCCTTGGCGGACGGCCCATTGGTTGCCGAGACGCCATTGGAGGACATCGTGCGGGCTGGGCGCTGTGACGGAGCGAATCACCGGCACGAGACTGCGGCCGTTCAAATCGCTTTTGGGAAGTTTTACATCGCACAACTCGGCGAGAGTCGGCAGCCAATCGCAACTGTGCGCTACCTGCGTGCGCACTTCGCCCTCGGGCAAGTGGCCGGGCCAGGAAATGATCGCGGGCAGGCGGATGCCGCCTTCGAAGACGCTGAATTTCGCGCCGCGATAAGGCCCGCTGCTGCCGCCACCGTAATGCGCGCGTTCTTCGACGGAATGGCCGTTATCGGATTGATAAATGATGATGGTGTTGGTGCGCAGGCCGGAATCATCGAGATATTTCGTAAGTTGTCGCACCCGGTCGTCAAGCGTCGAGACGAATGCGGCGTAGAGGTTTCGCGGATAGGGAAGATTGCGATAATATTCGAGCCACTTCGTTTCGCCCTGGTAAGGATAGTGCGGCATGTTAATGGCGAAGTACATGAAGAACGGGCGGTCGCGGTGGCTCGCAATAAAGGCCTCCGCCTTTTCCACCATCAAGTCGGGAAAATAATGTCCTGGCAGGCGCACGCGGTGGTTGTTCTCCCAGAGATCGTGGCGGCTTGGGCCGGCCCAATAAAAAAAGTGCGTGTAATTGTCAATGCAGCCGCCCATGAAACCGAAGGAGTAATCAAAACCTTTGTCCAGCGGCTTGTGGCCCGTGCCGGAGCCGAGGTGCCATTTGCCGATGTGCGCAGTGGCGTAGCCGGCGGCGCGGAACATGTCGGCGATGGTCAGCGTGGTGGCGGACAAGCCGTCGCCGGTGAGAGTTTCCAATTGATCGTCGGCTTCGGTCGGCGGAGCGGGGCCGTTGTTGGGCATCCCGACCAGCCATGGATAACGCCCGGTGAGCAAGCCCGCCCGCGAGGGCGAACAAACCGGCGCCGCAGAATAAAATTGCGTGAAGCGGACCCCGTGAGCTGCGATTGTGTCCATGCCCGGAGTCGTCAAATCACGCGAACCGTAACAGCCGGCGTCCACGCTGCCTTGATCGTCCGACATGATGATGATGACGTTTGGCTTTGAGTTTTCGGCTGCTGAAGCAACCCATGGATGAAAAAGAAGAACCAGACAGGCGACACCAAGAAAGATTGGCACCCGTTGGAAATACGCGGAGTGTGCGGGAATTTTCATCGGTTCTTGAATGCAGGTTGGATCGCGTTCGGTACAGCGTCAACCAAGAAAGAGGCTAGATCATTCAGCGCCGAGAACTGAAAAGGTTCTACTGTGCGCCGGGTTTGCTGATGTCAGGAAGCACCAGCAACAGAATCAGCGGGGGGATGAGTCCCAAAAGCACCGTGGCGATGATGACCGGATTGTAGCCTTTGGCCTTGGCGAGGGCTTCGCAGGCGAACAGGTAAAGGAAAAATGACAGCACCAGTGATGCGACAAAAATAACTCCCAAGGTAATGCCGATAACGGCGGGCGGGTTGTTCAATGCCAGGCCCAATAAAAGGGAAATGATTGAGGCGGCGAGGGAAATTCCGAGCGACTTGAAAAGTCTCATTGTCGTTTGTCGGGCTTGTAATGTCATAATGCTAATCAGTCCAGTTCAATAAAATCCGAAAACAACCTGCCAGACGCGGGGCGGGACTTCAACCGCGAAATTCGGGTTGGAGGTGGAGTGGCAACTTGATACGCTCGCTGGGAAATGAATCAAGCTCCTTTTACTGCTGCCAACCCACTGCGGCTGGCAATTTGGAGCGGCCCGCGCAACATTTCGACGGCGCTGATGCGTTCCTGGGGAAACCGCGACGATACCTTTGTCTGCGACGAACCGCTTTACGCGCATTACCTCGCCCAAACGCAACGTCCGCATCCGATGGCGGCCGAGGTCATGGCGAACCAGGAAAATGACTGGCGCAAGGTGGCTGCGTCGCTCACTGGCGAAGTGCCCGGCGGCAAGGCTGTTTTTTATCAGAAGCAGATGTCGCATCATCTTCTGCCGAATATTGGCCGGGAATGGCTGACGCAATTGACCCATGCTTTTTTGATCCGCGATCCGCGCGAGGTGTTGGTTTCGCTGGACGAAAAATTCGAGCGCCCGCAATTGATGGACACTGGTTACCCGCAGCAGATTGAGATTTTCGAGTTCATTCGCCAGCAAACGGGCACGGTTTGCCCGGTGGTTGATGCGCGTGATATTCTCACCGACCCGCGCGGCGTTCTGATCCGGCTTTGCGCGGCGCTGGGCCTGCCGTTTCAGGAGCGCATGTTGCAATGGCCCGCCGGCACACGCGCCACGGACGGCCTTTGGGCGAAGCATTGGTATGATTCCGTAAACCGCTCGACCGGCTTCCAGCCTTATGCGCCAAAAAACAAGCCGTTGCCAGAGCATCTCCGCGAGCTTTACGAAGCCTGTCTGCCGTTTTACGAATAGCTTTACGTCCTGCGCCTCAAGCCTTAGTTATTGCCCATGCTGCAGGTTTTCAACGAGAAAAACCGCGACCTGATTGTCAACCTCAACGGGAAGCTTCTGCACCGCGATGCGGCGGGGGTCAGCCCGTTTGATTCTTCGGTGCAAGGTGGTGACGCAGTTTGGGAGGGGCTGCGGCTGTATCGCGGAAAGATTTTTAAATTGGATGAACATTTGGAACGATTGCGGCATAGCGCGCTGGCGCTTGCCTTCGGGCAAATTCCGTCGCGTGAAAAATTGGTTGAAGAAATCCGCCGTACATTAGCTGCGAACCAGATGTTTGATGGCGTCCATATCCGGCTGACTCTGACACGCGGCGTCAAGATTACTTCCGGAATGGACCCGCGATTGAATCAATCGGGTCCGACGCTCATCATTCTTGCGGAGCACAAGACGCCGGTTTATGGCAAAACTGGATTGAATCTTATTACCAGCGCGATCCGCCGGTTCCCGCCGGACTGTCTTGATCCAAAAATTCATCACAACAATCTGCTGCAATCCATCCTTGCCAAAATCCAGGCCAACGCCGCCGGCGCGGATGATGCGCTCATGCTTGATTATCGCGGGTTTGTCGCGGAGACCAATGCCACCCACGTTTTTATCGTGCAAAACGGTCGAGTTTTGACACCGCTGACCGTCGCCTGTCCCGAAGGCATTACGCGTGAAGCCGTGCTTGGGCTTTGTCGCCGGCACGAGATTCCGCATGCGGAAATGGATTTGTCACTCACCGACGTTTATCGCGCGGATGAGATGTTTTGCACCGGCACGATGGGCGAACTGGCGGGCGTGACGCGCGTGGATGGCCGAACCATCGGCAACGGAGAAATCGGGCCGATGACCAGCAGGCTTTCAGACCTGTTCAGGCAGTTGACAGAAGTTGAAGGCGTGCCGGTCGTCAGCTCTCAATCACATTGATTTCGACGGGCTCGACGCTGACGCCGATTTTTTCCAGCCATTTGATTGCGGCCTTGATGTCGGAACGTTTGCCATCCAATTCGAGGCTGACGATGCCGATTTCATCGGTGACGCTGCATTGGCGGATGTTGGTGATGACGGGAAATTTTTGGCTGAGCTGCCAGATCAAGGGTTCCTTGATGAGCTTGGGCGGATACATCAGCCAAAGGCGGGTCTGCTGCTGGCCGTTGCCGGCGGCGGCCAATTTCTTGGGCGCGGATTTCGTTTTGGTTGGCATGATGAAAGTTTGAAAAATTGAACTAACCGCCGGCAATCGCCGGGATGATGCTGATTTCGTCGCCGTCTTTCAATGGTGTCTGCTGGTTCTGGAGGAAACGGATGTCCTCCTCGTTCACATAAACGTTG
>JAQGPB010000445.1 GCA_028293265.1 Pedosphaera sp.
TACACAGCGGGTTTCCTGATTTGCCGACACGCCGGGCGCAAAGCTGGCAACGCATCTGCTAAAAGAGTCTCGGTTTTAAGTTGAAATGAAATCACTACTGTTAATTGGCGGCATCCTGGGGTTTGGAATCGGTCTGCTTTTTAGCTGGGCCCAGGCCAGCGAATGGCCTGCCTGCCTCTGGCACGCCTGCCTGGCCGCTTACCTCACCGCCCTGCTCATGCGCTGGTGGGGCACCGCCTGGCGCAAAAACCTCGAAGCCGCCCTGCAAGAACGTCAATCCATGGCCACCCAGGCCGCTCCTTCACCGCTTCTCAAAGCCACCAAATCATGACCTCAAGCACACTCGAATTGGCTCCGCCAGCGACGGAAGAAAAAGGTTCCAACCAGCGCGAACTCTGGCGCCTCTACGCCAAATCCGGCCCCGGCAGCGCCACCGAAAACAGCATCGTCGAAGAACATCTTCCCCTGGTGAAAGCCGTGGTGGGCCGCCTGGCGATGACTTTGCCTGCGCACGTGAACAGCGACGATCTTTACAGCGCCGGACTGGTGGGGCTGTTGAACGCCGTGCGCCGTTTCAATCCCAAGAACGGTTCCAGCTTTGCGAATTATGCGCGCGTGCGGATTCGCGGCGCGGTGTTTGATGAACTCCGCCGGCTCGATTGGGTCCCCCGCTCGGTGCATGACAAGGCCAAGAAGGTCGAGCAAAAGATACAGGAACTTGCTCAGCGCACCGGCAACATCCCCACCGACATGGAGATGGCCAAGGCGTTGAATCTTTCCCTGGATGAATATGAGGAACTGCTCGTGGAAATTCGCCCGGCCTCGTACGTCTGCCTCGATTCCGCCCAGGGCGGCGAAGGCGAGAACGGCAGCGCCAGCTATGATTTCATCCCGGATGATTCGCAGATCAATCCGCTGGAAGGCACGGCTACGCGGGAAATGTCCGGCCTGATTGCGGAGCGTCTGCAACTACTGCCCGAGATGCAGCGCAAGGTGCTCGCGCTCTATTATTTTGAAGATCTGCGGTTGCGCGAAATCGCCGAGGCCTTCGGCGTGACGGAATCGCGCATCTGCCAGATTCATTCGCAGGCCATCCTGGCCATCAAGGCGATCCTCCAAAGGCAGGATCCCGAGGCGTTCGGTCAACCCATCTGAATGGATTCATGATTGTCATCATTGGCGCACTTATTGTAATGGGTTCGGTGATCGGCGGTTTCGTCATGGCCGGCGGGCATCCAATGGCATTGATGCATCTGTCGGAATTCGTCATCATCGGCGGCGCGGCCTTCGGGGCGATGGTGCTGATGTCGCCCAAGAAGGTGCTGATAGACATGGCCAAGCAGGTGGTGGGCACCTTAAAAGGTTCGGTTTACACCAGGCAGGCTTACGAGGATTTGTTCAAGGCGCTTTACGAATTGTTCATGCTCGGACGGCGCAGCGGCATGGTGGCCCTGGAAGAACACGTCATGGACCCCGCTGCCAGCAGCATTTTCAGCAAATATCCCAGCTTTCAAAAAAATCATCACGCGATTGATTTTCTCTGCAACGGCCTGCGCCCGATCATTGACGGCAAGATCAAGCCGGACCAGCTCAAGTTGCTGTTGGAAATTGAAATGCACGCCATGGAGGAAGAGCACGAGAAACCGGTGGGAGTGCTGACCAAGGCCGCCGACGCCATGCCCGGCTTTGGCATCGTGGCCGCCGTGCTGGGAATCGTGATCACGATGGCATCCATCGCCGGACCGATTGAGCAGATCGGCGAAAAGGTGGCCGCCGCGCTGGTGGGAACCTTCCTCGGAATTTTCCTTTCGTATGGATTCATGAATCCGCTGGCCGTCAACATGGAGTTCGTCAACATGGCGGAGATCACCTACATCCGCTGCATCGCGGCCTCAGTCATTGGTTTCGCCAACGGCATGTCGCCCATCATGGCGGTGGAAGTGGCGCGGCGTGGCCTGAGCAGCGAAGTCAAGCCAAGCTCCGACGCCTTGGAAACCATGCTGAAATCCCTCAACGCGGCGCCCGCGAAATAAGTTTTACCCATGAGCAAGAAAGGTCATCACGGCGGCGCCTGGAAGGTGGCTTACGCGGATTTCGTGACGGCGATGATGGCGCTGTTCATGGTGTTGTGGCTCACTTCACAGGACCAGCGGATCAAGGAGGCGGTCGAGCGCGCCTTCCGCAATCCATTTTCATCGGTGACCAAAGATTCCGTCGGCATCATTCCCAGCAAGGACACGCAGGCGGTGCGCAGCAGTTCGGGAAATTTTGATTCCTCCTCGGCGGTGGAACTGACCATGCTCCGCCGGTTGAACCAGGATTTGCTCAAATCCCTGGAAAGCGGAGCGGAGGACAAAGAGGAAAGTTCGGTGAAGCTGGACCTGACGCCGGAGGGATTGTCCATAAATGTTTTTGACCGCTCGCACAAGCCGATCTTCGAGCCTCAATCCACCAAATTCACGCCATACGGCGACTGGGTTTTTTCCACGCTGGCCTGGGAGATTGCGCGTTACAACACTTTCACCATCGAACTGGAAGGCCACACCGAGAGCGGCCACGCGGCTGTCCGCGAAGATTATGGCGACTGGGAGATTTCCGCCGACCGCGCCAATGCCGTTCGCCGCAAACTCATGGAGCACGGCGTCGCGAGCCGCCAGGTGCAAAAGGTTGCCGGTTACGGCGACACCCGGCCCATGCCGAACGAAGATTCCGGCAACGAAATCAACCGCCGCGTCACCGTCTTGTTGAACGTGAAGTCCGCCAAACTTTGACCCTCACCGCTTTTAACCATGCCTGAAACATTTGTGCCCTTCGTAACCGCCACGGCGAAAATTCGCGGGCCGGTATTCGCTCCCATCACTTCAAAAACACCGTCGCCAGCGCCGGAATCTTTGGCTGGCATTCCCACCACGCCGCCTTCCACCCCGGAAGCTTGTACGAAGCCGACGGTCACCTTGGAACGCAACGGCGACATCGTTTCCGCCATCAAGATCCGCTGCGGTTGCGGCGAGGTGGTGGAGTTGACGTGCGTTTATTGAAGTGTTCTTGGGCAGGGGGGTGTTGAAATACCGAAAGACCCAAGTACCCAAACACCCAAACACCCAAAGAAATCTCAAGCCCCAAAACCCAAAGCCACGGGTTTGGGTTTTGATCATTCCTTGGGTATTTGGGTGTTTGGGTACTTGGGTATTTAAAGAAATCCACCCTGCATTTTTCTCCCCGCTTCCCCGGCAGCTTTTGCCGCATGCCCCATGGCAATCTGCAAAAACCCCTTGAAATCAAGGCTTTCATCGCGTGGCACAGGCGTTGCTTCACAGCCTTTGCATGAATGTAAGTATGTATCAAGCCGCCGCAGCACTGGATGCCAACAGTCGCTGGCAAGAAGTGATTTCGGAGAACCTGGCCTCAAGCTCGGTGCCGGGCTTCAAGAAGCAGCAGCTTTCGCTGGCCGCCGTCCGCGCCGGACTCATGCCCGCCAGCAATCTTAATTCGGCCAACTTGCCGAAGACTTTCACCATGCCCAAGGCAAGCACGTCCACCAGCTTTTTGCCCGGCGAGATGCAATACACCGGCAACGGGCATGACGTGGCCATCGAAGGCAAGGGATTTTTTCAGGTCCAGCTTCCCAACGGAGCAAAGGCATTGACGCGTGACGGAGAATTTCAGATGAGCGCGCAAGGGCAGTTGCAGACCAAACAGGGCTACCCGGTTTTGGGTGCAGGCGGCCCGATCCAGCTTGACCCTCACAACACCGCGCCACTTACGATTTCAGCCAACGGCGATGTCAGCCAGGGCGCGGACGTGAAGGACAAGATTGCGCTGGCCGATTTCGACAAGCCCGAACTGCTGACTCAGATCAGCGGCGGGTATTTCACAGCGACCAATCCCAACCTGCACCCGCAGCCCGCGACCGGCACGCTCCGCGAAGGTTATATTGAAGGCTCCAATACCTCGGTCGTTGGCGAAATGGCCAACATGATGACCGCAATGCGCGGTTTCGAGGCCAACCAGAAAGTCATCCAGATGCAGGATGACCGCCTGGGCCGGACCATCGCAGACCTTGGCAACCCGAACTAATTTATGTTACGCGCCCTTTACTCCGCCGCCTCGGGAATGGAATCCCAGCAACTCAATCTGGACGTGATCTCCAACAACCTGGCGAACGTGAACACCACCGGGTTCAAAAAGGACAAGATCGAATTTCAAGATCTGCTTTACCAAAATATCCGCTCCGCCGGCGCAGAGCAGGGGAACGGCTCCCAATTGCCGACCGGCTTGCAAGTCGGCCATGGCGCGCGCGCAGTCGCCACTTCCAAGGTGTTTACCGAAGGCGAACTGACCCAGACGGGCGAAAAGCTCGATGTGGCGGTGCAGGGCGACGGATTTTTTCAAGTGACCATGCCGGACGGCACGCTGGCCTACACGCGCGACGGCGCGTTGAAGACCGCCGCCGACGGCCGCATCACCACCAGCGATGGTTTGCCGGTGCAAAATGGTTTTCAACCGATCCCGGCCGGCACTACGGCGGTGAACATTTCCGCAAACGGACAAGTCACCACGACCGGCGCGAACGGCACGCAGAATTTTCAAGTGACGCTGACGCGCTTCGCCAACCCCGCCGGGTTGCAGAGCATCGGCCGCAATCTTTATGTCGAGACGCCCGCGTCCGGCACGCCCGAAACCGGCAATCCCGGCGAGAACGGTTACGGCAGCCTGCAGCAGGGCTACCTCGAAATGTCCAACGTCAGCGTGGTGCAGGAAATGGTGAACATGATTGTCGCCCAGCGCGCCTACGAGGTGAATTCAAAGGCGGTCCAGGCGGCTGACGAAATGATGCAACAAAGCAACAACCTGCGTCGCTGATGAAAAATTTAAAATCAATTTCAAGCTGGCTGCTGGCCGGCATGGTTCTTGTGGGCGTGGGGCGCACCGCCCGCGCCGAAGAAACGGTTGCCTGGAAATTATCACCCCAGGCCGAGGTGGACAGCGCTGGAATTTTCCTGGATCAGATAGTTCCGACCCCCGCCTCAACCGTGGCCCTCCCACACCTCCGTCTGGCCCCGGCCCCATCGCCGGGCCAGACGGCTTCTCTTTCCCGCAATCAAATTTGTGAGTTGGTGCAGAAGCAGACTTCTGGGTTTGTTACGACGAACTGGTCCGGCGCCACGCAAGTCCGCGTCTCCCGCCGCACCCGCCAATTCGATCTTTCGGAAATAACCAGCCTCCTGACGGCGACGCTGCAGCGGGATTTTGTCAAATCCCACGGCGAACTCGAACTGCGCCTGACGCGGCCCTGGACGCCGGTCGCCGTTCCCGATGAACCGTTGACTTTGAAGGTGGGCGATTTGCCGTCCACGGGCCTATGCCCCAATTTTGTGGTTTCCTGCGAACTCTGGAATGGCCGCGAACGCGTTGGTGAATGGCAACTGGCCGTGCAGGCCGCGGTCTGGCACGACGTGCCGCTGGCCCGCTCGACGCTGCAACGGGGCGAGCTGTTGAAGGACGCCGACATCAGCATGGAACGCCGCGATTTGCTGAGCATGCGCGACATTTTCCCCAATTATCCCACCAGCGACAGCTCGCTTGAACTGGCCGAGAATGTTCCCGCCGGCACACCCCTCTACAATCATGCGGTGCGGCCCCGCCCCATCCTCCGGCGCGGTCATCTGGTGGAAGCTGTATTTCAGGAAGGCAGCCTGAGCATTTCGCTCAAGGTGGAAACTCTCGAAGACGGCCTGCTCGGGCAGACCGTGCGCGTTCGCAATCCCAAAACCAAACGTGAACTTTACGGAAAGGTGCAAAATGAAGATACGGTCCTCATCAATCTCTAAATCCATTCTCCCGGCGCTCTCGCTTGCCGCCGCGCTGCTCCCCCTGGGCCGGCTCCAAGCCGATTCGCTCTGGAAGGACGCGCATTCGCAACCGATGTGCGCGGACAAGAAGGCCCACCGTGTCGGCGACATTTTGACCATTGTCGTGCAGGAAAATAACGGCGCCACCCGCGCCAACAACACCGCCACCACCAAGAAGAATTCGGTGGATGCCGCGATTACCAGCTTTCTGTACTCGCCTGCCGCCAGCGGCTTGCTGACCAAGGGAGGCAGCCTGCCGGCGCTGAAATATGCCGCCGACACCGAATTCGCCGGCGGCGGCACGATCAACAATTCCGAAACCATCACCGCCCAGATCGCTGTTCGCGTGATGGACGTATTGCCCAACGGCAACATGGTCATCGAAGGCAACCTGCACACCGCGTTCTCCGGCGAGAAACAGGACGCCGTGGTCCGGGGCACTGTGCGGCCGGATGATGTCCAGGCCAACAACACGCTTTTCAGCTACAACATCGCCGATGCCTCGATCCAGTTTCTCGGCAAGGGCACCATCTCGGACAACCAGCGCAAAGGCTGGTTCACCCGCATCTGGGACAAAATCTCTCCTTTCTAAGTTACTCATGCGCCACTTGTTTTATCTGTTGGTTGGAATTCTCTCGCTCGCCGGCGCGGAAATCACTTTTGCCGGCGCTTCGCGGGTGAAGGACATCGCCGTGGTCGCCGGTGCGCGCGACAACCAGTTGACGGGTTTTGGCCTAGTCGTCGGCCTTGCCGGCGATGGCGACAAGAACCCGACGCAAACGCTTCAAGCCATAGCCAACATTCTCCAGCGCTTTGGCGTGACGGTTCCCGCCACGTCGTTGTCATCCAAGAACGTCGCCATCGTCATGATAACCGCGGACATTCCCGCTTTTAAAAAAGCCGGCACGCGGATTGATGTGAATGTCGCCTCGATGGGCGACGCGAAAAGTTTGCAGGGCGGCGTGCTGATTCAAACGCCGATGTTCGGCGCGGACAACAAGGTCTATGCCGTGGCCCAGGGCGCGTTGTCCATTGGCGGAATTTCCGCGGGCGCGGAAGGCGGCGGCGGCGCAACCGTCGTGAAAAACCACCCGACTGTTGGCCAGATTGTGGGCGGGGCCTTGGTGGAAAAGGAGATTCCCGCGGAGATCGTCAGCGACCATCAATTGGAGCTGATATTGCGCGAACCGGATTTCACCTCGGCGGCGCGCATGGCCGCGGCCTTGAATTTGAAGTGGACCAACTGCGCGCAGGCGCTGGATTCCACCAGCGTGCGGGTGCGGATGCCCGATGAATATGAAACCGCGCCGGTGAATTTCGTTTCGCTCGTCGAATCGGTGGAAGTCGAGGCCGACGTTCCGGCGCGAATCGTGATCAACGAGCGCACCGGAACCATCGTGGCCACCTCGCGCATCCGGATTGCGGCTTGCGCCGTCTCTCACGGCAATCTGACCATCAGCATCGCTTCAACGCTCAACGTTTCGCAACCGGGTCCCCTGGCGCAAGGCGGCCAGACCACGGTGACACCTTCCACCGACACCAAGGTCAAGGAAGAGCGGGGCGCGATGATTGCGCTGCCGGAAATGCCCACCGTGGAAAAAGTGGCCTCCGCGCTGAACTCCCTTGGCGTGACTCCACGCGACATGATGTCCATGTTTCAAGCCATGAAGGAAGCCGGCGCGTTGCAGGCGGAGTTGGTCATCAGGTGATTTATGGATATTGCGCCGCTCCAACCCCAGGTGAAGGCCTCGACGCTGCCGTTCGAACAAATGGCCAAAAACCCGAATGTTCCCCAGGCTGAAAAAGTCCAGGAAGCCTGCCGTCAATTCGAAGCCGTGCTGGTCCGGCAAATTTTGACCGAGGCGCGCAAGACAGTCATTTCCTCGTCGGTTCAATCCGATTCCAATGCCAGTGGCATCTACAACGACATGATCAACAACCAGATGGCCGACCGCCTGACCCACACCGGAGGATTCGGCCTCGCCAAAAGTTTGGAGTCGCAACTGGTCCGCCAAGTTTTGCCCAAAGCGAAATCCGCCGCTTCCTTGACGACGCCCGCGCCAACCAGCGCGAACGTCACGCCTGCGAGGGGCGGCGGCATCTCGCCGTCCGCGCACAAGGCATCAAAATATCCCGTCACACCGTCAACTCAGTCCACCATTCATTGATTCATGATAGAAAGCATCAAAACAGTTATAAACGCCCTGCGCGAAGAACTGGAGCAATATGGCGAAATGATCGCCCTGCTCGACCGTCAGCGCCAGCAGGTCACCGCCCGTGCGGCCGAAGAAGTGTTTCAATCCATCGGCCTGATCAGGGCGCAGGGCGTCGCCATCCAGAACGCCCGCACGCACCGCGAAAAATGTTGCGCCGAGATGGCCCGGGCTTTTGCGCGGGAAGAAGACGCTCCTTTCACCGATTTGATTCCGCTGCTCCCGCCCGATTACCGTCCCTTGCTCCAGGCGCTCGTCGAGGAAAACAACGAACTCCTCGTCCGCGTCCGCCAGCGCGCGCGCCAGAACCATCTCCTGCTGAGCCGCTCGCTGGAACTGATGGCGGGCCTGATCAACACCCTTTTTCCGGCGCGCGAAACCCGCGTCTATAACGACCACGGCAGCATGAGCGTCCGCGGTCTGGGCATGCATTCCATGTACGAAGCCGTTGGTTGACCCTATTTACCTATGCTTGGACTATTTGGCACATTGAATCTCGGCGCCCGCTCCCTCGCGGTGCAGCAGGAAGCGACGGCGGTGGCGGGCCAGAATCTGGCCAATGTCAACAACCCCGCCTACGCCCGGCAACTGCTTCAAATTTCGTCGGCCACGCCGTTGCAGACGTTCATCGGCCAGGAAGGCACGGGCGTTCAATCCATTTCAATCACCCAAGTGCGTGATTACCTCCTCGACAACCAAATCCAGGCCGAAGGCAGCGTCACCGGCTCCCTAAATTCCCAGCAGTTCGCCCTGCAAAATGCCGAGGCCCAGATCGGCGAGCAGCTCAGCAATTTGACCGGCGGCACGACCGGCACAACCACCAGTTCGCAAGGCCTGACTGCCGGCCTGTCCGATTTGTTCAGCGCGATGCAGGCGCTTTCCACCGATCCCGCCAATCTTTCCAAGCGGCAGGCCCTGGTCGAAAGTGCCCAGGCATTGGCCGGGAAATTCAACCAAGTGTCTTCGGGCCTGAACCAGGTGCGCACCAATTTGAACAGTTCCATCCAAAGCGACACGGGCCTGGCCAATCAGGATTTGCAGGGCATCGCCGATCTGAACCACCAGATCATGCTGGCCGAATCCGGTGGCGGCACGGCGAACGACCTGATTGATCTGCGCCAGCAGAAGATCGAAGACCTCGCCGGCAAGGTGAATCTCACCACCACCGCGCAGCCCAACGGCAGCCTGGATGTCGCCATCGGCGGTGTGACGATGGTTGCCGGTGGCAACCTGCAGGACCAATTGCAGACTTACGATGCCGGCGGCGGGCAACTGCTCATCCAAGCCAAAAATGCCGGCACGCAGCTCACCCTCAGCGGCGGCAGCATCCAAGGCAACATCGAGGTTCGCGACGGCGCGCTGGCTTCGGTGCAAAGCGATGTGAACACGTTCGCCTCGCAACTGATCACGCAGGTCAACGGCGTCTATTCAAAAGGCTACGATTTGAACGGCGGCACCGGCCAGAATTTTTTCACCGGTACCGACGCAACCACGATCGGCGTGAACAGCTCGGTGGCGAATGACCCTTCCAAACTGCAGGCCAGCGGCACGTCGGGCGCGTCCGGTGACAACACGGTCATCCTGGCCATGGCGCAACTGGCCAACCAGTCCATCAGCGGCCTGAACAACCAAACCTTCAGCCAGAGTTACGCCGGGACCGTCGCGAGCCTCGGCTCATCGCTCGCCTCCGTGAACGACCAGATCACCAACACCTCGGCCGTGAGCCAGATGCTCGGCACCCAGCGAAACTCCGTCAGCGGCGTCTCCATTGACGAGGAAATGACCAACATGGTGCAGTTTCAAAAAGCCTATCAGGCCTCGGCCGAATTGATCACCACCGTCAACCAGATGTTGTCCACGCTCATCGCCATGAAAACGGTATAAATGCATTCTTAAATTTCACCTATGCGCATTTCCAGCTCCATGTTTTCGAACAACTTCCTCCTCCAGATCAACCAACTGGAGCAGCGCCAGAACACCCTGCAAAGCCAGGCCTCATCCGGCCAAAAAATCACCCGGCCGGAAGATGATCCCGCCGCCATGGCCTCGGTCTTGAACCTCCAAACTTCCGTTAGCGCCAACACCCAGTATCAAAATAATATCGCGCAGCTCCAGTCCTCCGCCACCGCCTCCTACAGTGCGATGGACAGTTTGAAAACCATCAGCGACCGCGCGGGCGAGATCGCCACGCTGGCCTCCAACGGCACCACTTCGCCCCAGCAATACGCGAGCTATGCAACCGAAGTCGGACAGCTCATCCAACAGGCTGTCGCCGTGGGTAACACCCAGGATGCGAATGGCAATTATATTTTCGGCGGCACGCTGACCAATGGGAAACCGTTCTCAACCACGACCGACGCCAGCAATGCGGTCACCGCCGTCACGTATCAAGGGAACACCTCAGTCGCCCAAAGCGAAATCGCCCCGGGCCTGACCGTCACGACCCAAACCCCGGGCGCCAACACCACCGGCTCCGGCCCCACCGGCCTGTTCACCGACAGCCGTTCCGGCGCGGACTTTTTCAACCATCTGCTCTCGCTCCAAAAAAATCTCGCCGCCGGCACCGGCACCGCCATCAGTTCCACCGACACTCCGCAACTCGCCAAGGACGAAGCCAACATCATCAACCAGATGAGCGCGAACGGCGTGACGCAATCCGCCCTCTCCCATGCAAACAACTCAGCCGCGGCCCAAAGCGCAAATACCATCACGCAAATTTCGGGCCTGACCAACGCCGACCTCGCCACGACTTTGACCCAGCTTCAACAGACCCAGACCGCCTACCAGGCCGCCCTGCAAAGCGGCACCAAAGTCCTCAGCCTTTCGCTCCTCGATTACCTGCATTAAGCGTGGGGTTCATTATTCATCTTCATACGAGTCGACGTGAGGAGGGCAATTCCGAACTTTCGATGTTCAGAGTTCGATGTTCGATGTTCGATGTTCGATGTTCGATGTTCGATGTTTCCCCATCCCCGACACAAAGCTTGCTCCTGTCTCCTTCCACTGGCTAACTGAAGGGATGAATTTGGAAGATCATTTGGGCGACATCATCCGCAAAGGCCGGTTGGCCGCGAACGTCCCCGCCGAAACCGCCGCCCAGGCCGCTGGTTTGACTGCCGCCGAACTCGCCGCGCTCGAAGCATCCGGCCAACCCGCCGGCCAACTCAATCTCCCCGCGCTCGCAACCGCGCTCGGACTGCACCCGGCCAAATTGCAATCCATCGCCAAAGGCTGGCGTCCCGCCGAAAAAGATTTGAGCATCTGGCGCGAACTGCGCGTCTTCTCGACCGAACAAAACGGCATCATCGTCAATTCCTACCTTGTTTGGGATGAAGTCTCGCGCGAAGGCGCCTTGTTTGACACCGGCTGGAACGCCCTGTCCGCCATCGCTGCCGTTGAAGAAAATCAAGTCCAGTTGCGCCACATCTTTCTCACCCACACCCACGAGGATCACATCGCCGGAATGGCCGCGTTGCGCGAAAAATTTCCCAAGGTTCACGTCCACACCAACGCCAAGACCGCCCCGCCCCAGTCGCGCAATCGTGCCAACGACTTTTTCCATCTTGGCAGCCTTCGCATCACCAACCGCGACACCCCCGGCCACGCCGAAGACGGCGTCACCTACATCATCGGCACCTGGCCGGAAGATGGCCCTCACGTCGCCATGGTCGGCGACGCCATCTTCGCCGGCTCCATCGGCACCGGTTTCCAATCCTGGGATCTCGCAAAGCAGAAAGTCCGCGAGCAAATCTTTTCCCTCCCGCCCGACACCTTGATTTGTCCCGGCCACGGCCCCCTCACCACCGTCGCCGAAGAAAAAGCGAACAATCCCTTTTTCAGTTAAGCGTGCTGTCGCGAACCGCCTTTGCCTTGGATGAAACCGCCAAAGAGCGGCGACTGCAACTTGCGGATTAAATGGCAAAAAAATGGTGGATACGCCCACCCTCTCCTCGGGGGAGAGGGCCGGGGTGAGGGCGGGCTTTCCACTGACCATGCAGCATTTTTTTGTATAAATGTGGAGTCATTTCGCCCGCAACAACTCCAGCCAGAATCTGCTTCCTTTTCCCGGCTCAGATTCAAGTCCCACCGCGCCGCCCATGCGCTCCACCGCCTTCCGCACGATGGCCAGCCCGATGCCCGTGCCCTCATACTCCGAACTCAACCGCTGAAAAATCCCAAAAATTTTATCCTGATGACGCTTGGCAATGCCGATGCCATTGTCCTCAAACCAGAGCCGCACACGGTCATCGCGGTGCTCCGCCCAAATCCGCACCCGCGGCATGACACCCGGCGGCACAAACTTCACCGCATTGCCCAGCAGATTGGAAATGCATTGAACCAACGCCGCCTCATTCGCCAGGACCGGAGGCAGTTCTCCGTCAAGGCGAATTTCCGCGTGCGGCGGCAGCAGGTTGGGATAAGTTTCGAGCATGCCCCGCAGCAATGTTTCCACGTTGGTCGGTTGCAATTTCAACTCCGTCCGTGCCACATGGCTCAAGGTCAGCACATCCCGGATGAGCTGGTCCATCCGCCCCGCCGCCAAAGAAATCCGGTTCAGATACCCCACGCCGACCGGCCCAATCTTGTCGCCGCAATCCTCCTGGACCAATCGCACAAATCCCGTCATCGAGCGCAGCGGCGCCCGCAGGTCATGCGAAATGCTGTAGGAAAAAGACTCCAGTTCGCCGATGGTTTCCCGCAGCTTCGCCGTCCGCTCCGCCACCAGATCCTCCAGGTGATGTTCCGCCCGTTTCTGGTCGTCAATGTCCGTGTTCGAGCCGATCCACATCAGCACCTTGCCTTCATCGTCGCGCAACGCCTGCGCGCGGCTCAAATGCCAGCGAAAGACTCCGTCCGCGCGGCGAAACCGGTGCTCCATCTGAAAAGCCTCCCCCGTCTCGACCGAGTGCTTCCAACGGCGGACATTCTCTTCCACATCCTCCGGATGCACAAACTTCGTCCAACCCCAATCCCGCATCTGCTCAAAATCAAATCCTGTGAAGACGCTCCATTGCTTGTTCAAATAATCCACCTCGCCATTCGGTTTGGTCGTGAAGATCTTTTGCGGCATGGAATCCGCCATGAAGCGCAGCCGTTCCGCCGATTGCCGGACCGCCGCCTCCGCCTGCTTGCGCTCCGTGATGTCCCGGATGAAACCCGCGAACAAAGGCGCACCCTCCTGCTGGATTCGGATGATGCTCAATTCCACCGGAAACTCAGTCCCGTCGGACCTTAGGCCGGTCAGTTCAATCCGTTTCCCCAGCACCGGTCCCTTGCCCGTCGCCAGATAGCGCGCCAGACCGCGCGCATGCGCCTCCCGCAGAGCGGGTGGTATGATGACCTCGGCCATCAGGCGGCCAATCACCTCATTCCGACGATAGCCGAAAGTCATTTCCGCCGCCGGATTAAACTCCACGATCCTGCCCTCCTGATTCATCGTCACAATGCAATCCAGCGCCGCATGCACGATGCCGCTCGTGAGCGCCTCGCTCCGGTTGCGTTCCCAGACCAGCGAGGCCATGACCAGCGCGGTCAAGGCGGTGGTGGCGATGAATATTTGCAGGAAGAAAAGTCCGTGGTTGCGTTCCGCCATCACAAAAGGGCCAAATCCCCGCGTCGTCCCCAGGATGGCAATTGCCGACATCAACAGGAGGGCGGCTGAAGCTCCCCGCCGCCCATAGCGCCAGGCTGCCCATAAAAGCGGCGGCATGGCCAGATAAGCAACCGGGTAAAACCTGCCTTTGGGGGCAAACCAGTCGCCGAATATAGCCTCAGCCACCAGGAAAATCGTGCCTGCCAAAATCAGCATTTCCGGAAACGCGGAGATCTTCCACCGTGGATGCGGCCTGGCGCTCCAAATCAGCAGCACCGGCGCAAACACAAGGTCGCTCACCATATCCCCCACCCACCACGTCTGCCAGACGGTTCCGTAATTCGCCCATTGCGCATAACCGCCCAGGCAAAGCGTGGTCACCCCCGCCGTCGCGCTGATCAGCGTGCTCCCCATTGCCGCCAGCACCAGGTATTTGAAAATGGTTTGCGGCCGTTCAAACGCCTCCCGGCCTCCCGCATAGCGTCCGACCAGCCACGCGCCCGCCACTGCTTCCAGCGTGTTTCCGCAGGCAATCCCGAGCGAAGTCAGGACCGAGCCCTCCGTGGTGATGTTCACCAGAAACGCCGCCGCAAAAATCGCCGGCCAGACCCGGTAGCCCCAAATCAGGACCGCCACCAGCGCAATCCCCGTCGGCGGCCACACCGCCGTGGCATTCGCATGCACAAAAGCCAGCAGCAACCCCAGCTTGCCCGCGCAAAAATAAACCGCGGCCAGAATTATCAGGACCCTTGCAAAAGAAAAATCGCGCTTCATCTTAAGGACGTGTAGCCCAAATCACCGAGTGCGGCCGTCCCGGCCGCAGCAACATCCAAGCTTGCGACAAGCTGCGAATTCTCAAAGGTCGTTTGCCGAAACCTGGGCGTTTTGCCTGCGTTTCGATTGGGCAGTATTCCCATGTAGTCTGGGCGTCACCACCCTGCATTCACCTGATTTCGCTTCATTGCGCCCGTCAAGCGGCGCGGGCCTTTGCAGCATTCGTCAGTCACGGGATGGCTTTCCCGATCTGCCGGAAAACCGCACCCAGCCATGCGATAATGTGCCGCCAGATACAAATTATTCAAGCCTTGTGCGGTTTGGCTGTTATGCAAGGTGTGTAAAGGGCCCGCCATCCCTGCATTTTCCGCCTCGACACAGAACATCCATTTAAATAAAACCACGGGCGACGGAAAAACAAAGGAACCAACCATGAAAAAAAACCTGCTTATCAGCCTGCTCATCATTGTTACCGGCTCGGCGATTGTTGCATCCCTCAAAGCCCAGGACAAGCCTCTGCCACCGAAATACGAATATGCCACCGTCAAATGGGATGGCCCCGACCGCCTCTACTACAATCTTCCGAATAAATTCGAAATGGTGCATCTGGAAAAAATTGGCATCCAGATTCCCCCGGAAGCGGAGAAAGAGGAATATTGTCTGGCCGTGGCCTCTAACATCATGGCCAAGGATGGTTGGGAGCCGGTGAATCTGGATTCCCGCCGCATCCTCTACCGTCGCGCCACAAAATAGAATGATCTTCGGCGGCCAAAGGCAAATACAAAGATGTCATTTTATCCGCCCCGAAGACCCTTTTGAAGATGCCTCTGCGAGGATTCATCCCTGCTGCCTGCCCTGCCGCGGACTTCCACCGCCGCGCCCTTGGCCCCCACTTCGTTCCCTTCGTGTGCTCCCGTGAAACTCCCAGCAACCGCCATCACTGTGTCGCCTTGTCCCGCCCAGTACAGCCTTGTGCCGCTTCTCACGGCCCTTCGATGTTCGATGTTCGATGTTCGATGTTCGATGTTCGATGTTCGATGTTTCCCAATCCACAGGGAAGCGCCGTCATTCCCCCATTCCACACTTTCTTCGCTTGGGCCGCACAAAGTCCGTCTAGCCGGCCCAACCTACAACCTCCCAACCCGGAACCCGGAACCACCTCCTCACTCCATCCCATTCCCTCGCATTTGGTTACATTCAGCCAACTTAATTCACGAAGCAACGCCTCCCTGCTCCTCAATCCGCAATCCGCAATCGTCAATCCGCAATTCCCAAGAATCCTTGCTTGTCCCCCATTTGCGTCTATCTTCCTCCTTTCTGTGCAACACAGACGCCATCTATCGTATGAATAAATTGAATGTTGTGACCTCTCTGGCCATCGTCGGTTCCACCTTGTTGACCGTCGTTCCCTCGCCCGCCGCCGATGCCCCGCCCAAAATTCCTCGTTTTTCCGTGGATTACATGGACACCACCATTGACCCCGGCACCGATTTTTATCACTAC
>JAQGPB010000458.1 GCA_028293265.1 Pedosphaera sp.
ACGTGATCTTGGGCTTTTGTGCGAAGCGTTTCTGCTGGCGTTGGCGGGCGGCGATGACGCGTTCGCGGACCTGCGCGGAAGTCTCGCCGATTTTTTCACTGGTGATGTCGCGAAACTTGACCAGCGGCACTTCGATATGCAGGTCAATGCGGTCGAGCAACGGGCCGGAGATGCGGCCGAGATAATTCTGGATTTCGCGCGGCGAACTGCGGGATTCGCCGGGCATTTTTCCATCTGGAGTTGGATTCATCGCGGCGACCAGCATGAATTCGGAGGGAAAGGTCATGGTGCCGGCGGCGCGAGAGATGGTGACGCGGCCTTCTTCGAGCGGCTGGCGCATGGTTTCGAGCACGCTGCGCTTGAACTCGGGCAGTTCATCGAGGAACAACACGCCATGATGCGCCAGGGAGATTTCGCCGGGCGTGGGGTTGATGTTGCCGCCGAGCAAGCCGGCGTCGCTCGCGGTGTGATGGGGTGCGCGAAATGGGCGGCGGGTGACGAGCGCCTGGCCGGGTTGGAGCAGGCCGACGATGCTGTGAATCTTGGTGGTTTCCAGCGCCTCTTCCAACGTGAGCGGCGGCAGGATGGTGGCGAGGCGCTTGGCGAGCATGGATTTGCCGGTGCCGGGCGGGCCGATCAGCAAAACATTGTGACCGCCGGCGGCGGCGATTTCCAGGGCGCGCTTGACCGATTCCTGGCCTTTGACCTCGGCGAAATCTATGTCCTCCTCCAACGGCTGGTTGAAGATTTTGGTGAGGTCCACCTTGGTGGGGGCGATCTTGATTTCGCCTTCGAGGAACGCCGCGGCTTCGCGGAGGTTCTGGACGGGGATGACGCGCAGGCCGGCGACGACGGCGGCTTCGGCGGCGTTCTCGGCGGGGACGAGGAGGCCGGTCTTGCCCTCGGCGCGGGCGCGGAGGGCGATGGGCAGGATTCCTTTCACGGAGCGCACGGCGCCGGTGAGCGCGAGTTCGCCGACCATGACAATGTTATCGAGCTGGTCGGTTTCAATCTGTTCGCTGGCGGCGAGCATGCCGATGGCGATGGGAAGATCAAAGCTGGGGCCTTCCTTTTTCACGTCGGCGGGGGCGAGGTTGATGGTGGTGCGGCCCATCGGGAACTTGAAGGCGGAGTTGGTCAGCGCCGTGGTCACGCGGTCCTGGGATTCGCGGACGGCGGCGTCGGGCAGGCCGACGATGATGATTTTGGTTTCGCCCCAACCCGCGTTGACCTCGACTTCCACCGGATAGGCTTCGATGCCATTCACGGCGGCGGAACAGACTTTGGCTAACATGGTGGAGAAGTTATCTCCCAGCGGCGAATTAAGTGCAAGGGGGAGTTGGGGAATTGCGGATTGCAGATTGGCGATTGCGGATTTGCGGGATGGCTGGCTGGAAATGCTGATTTTGTACCAATACGCGGGCGAATGCGGGCGGAGGCGGGCTTAGGCGACCGTTTGCTTGATTGGCGGGCTTAACTGTGGCTTTGCGCCGGATTTTCCGGGCAAACCGGCCGCCAGTTTTCAAAGAACGTCCTCCACACGGCAGTCACTATGGCAGATGTCTTGTTGTTCATCAAGGATTCTTTGGGCGGGCTTGGATGCGCTGGCCCCAGGAACTCCTGCGCTTTGGCCATTTGAGAAAAATAATTTTTTATTTATGCGGAAAAAAGCGGAAATAGGTGAAAAAAGGCGGTACGCCAATGGTTTTGAGGCTGAGGGCGGGACAGGAGAGGGAGTGGCGTACAGATTTAGTGAGAAACTCCGCGCCATGCGCCCAACGGCCCACACCGGGCGGGACGCCCGCGCTACACGGCCGCCAGGCCCATGGCCTGAACCCTGACATACTCTATATTGAGCATTCATGGGACCAAGCTTACCAGAGGGGAGGCTGGAAAATGAAACCTACGGTAGGTTTGACACGTTTTTTTATTTTGATGAATCTTTGTGAAAAAAAGGCGGTTGCACCCAATATTTATGCGGGTTTGCTGCTTTCAGAAAAACACGATCTTTTTGGGGTGTGAAAAAATCTTTTTTCCCTACACGCCAAAAGGGTCGTTTTTCTGCAACGGGGCAGGAGGGTTTTTAACCGCGGATGGACCCGGATTTTCATGAATTGGGAAACATCGAACATCGAAGTGCTTCCGCACGGGCAATGAACATCGAATGGCGGAATGGGAGCGAACGGGAAGGGAATTTTTAACCGCGGATGGACACGGGTTCGGCAGGCGAATGACGGGGCGCGGGCCGGCGACCCGCAGCACTGCGTGACGACGGAGACGTGGGCATCAATCTAAGCACCTGTGCAAAATAAATGAGACAAATAGGCAATGTCAGTGAAACGCCCGCCCTCACCCCGGCCCTCTCCCCCGAGGCATTGGTATCTACACATCTCAAAAACAGGCCGTTTTGGGCGTGTTTTGGCAGGATGCCGTTTTGCGGGAATTCTCGCTTTTGGGCCGAAAATCGCATATTGGTCAAATCTCCGCCGAGATGTGTAGATACCATTGCCCCCGAGGAGAGGGGGAACGTGGCGGTCACTTTGACCACATTTGCAACTCGCGGTTGCAGTCACAGTTCCCGGTCCATCCAGGAGAAAACTGCTTCTTCGACGTTTGTAATGGGTATCAATAGAATGGGATCTCCAGTTTGCCAGCTACAAAGTACAGCATGGCGATTTGGTACTCGCTGGAGCGATAGCCCCGGACCTTGCGTTTGGTCGCTGAGAACAGACTGTTGAGTCCTTCCAGGAACGCGGTCGTCAACCCTTGCTTCCAATGGCCCAGAATGTCTTCCAAGTGTCGCTCCACCATGTCCGCCGCTTTGCGCATCGGCTCCAGCAATCCCGTGGTCAAGGCTTGCGCCTCGGTTCGCACCCAGCGACACCACGATGTGAATCGATCACTTGCAGCGCCGCCGCCTTCGCCGCCGCCTTCGCCGCCACCTTCGCCACCACCTTCGCCACCACCACCTGCTGGG
>JAQGPB010000491.1 GCA_028293265.1 Pedosphaera sp.
TTGGTTAGAGTTTTTTTCAAAATCGAATTACCCAAGTTAGTTTTCATGTTCATTTGTTTATTCCTTTGTTGTTTATTTGTTTCTTTCCATCACTAACTGGTTGGTCAGTCAACCAGTTTTTGGCCAAAAAAGATTTTATGGTTCAGCTTTTTCTTCCAAAACAGGCCGAAAGATTTTTTGGAGCGTCTTGTAAGCGCGGTCGATGTCAAAAGATGGATCAATTATTTTCTGGATCGCCAGCCCATCAAAACATGACATGAGGATCGCGCCGAGCTCTTCCCCGCCTGTTTCAGTCCCCGTAATTCGTTGAATAATACGCGCGCTGCACTCACGCCCCTTCGCAAGCATCATGCGGGCGGAGGGTGTGACCGATTCGTTATGTAGTCCGATGGCGAGCAGTTCGTATTTGAAGCGATACCATTCATGCTCTTCGGCCAGGCGAGTTTGTGGCTCCTGGAGAATCTCCTTGGCCAGCTTTCGCGGTGGCAAAGTAAGCATCTGTTCAACCAACGCAACGTAACGCTGGCCAGCCATTTGAAGAACTTCCTGAAGCAGCACATCCTTGCTGGCGAAGTAGTAATGAACGAGGCCCGGAGCGACCCCGGCCAAGCGTGCAACTTCCTTGACCGTCGCCTTCTCAATTCCGCGCTGCGATAGCACAGAATAGGCGGCGGCCAGAATTGCCACTCTCGTTTCACCGGTTGTCGTTTTCATACCTTCACCGCATATTAGTTGGCTAACCAACCAATGTCAAGATTAAACGGTTTGAAATTTTTAGCTTAGCCGGGACGATGCGGCCAGAATTGGGGAGCGCACGAGTCCCGCGTGCTGCCGACGGCGTCGCGCCGTCGGCTGGCAATCCCTTTTGCGAAGCACTGATTAGTTTGCGGAATATCGGAATTGAAGTTTGCGGCGGGACGCCGCAAACCACACGCCGGAGGCGTGTGCTCCCCATTTCCTATTGCATGGTTACGGCTTATCGCTGATTCACCGTTTGTTGCCATCCTCCACCCAGGGCCTTGACCAGTGCCACGGCGGTTGCCAGCCGCTGGCCGCGCAGTTGCACGGTGGTCCGCTCCAGACTGAGGGTGAGGTTCTGCGCCGTGGCGACTTCCAGATAGGTGACCAGCCCGTCACGATAGCGATCGTTGGCAATCTCGAGCTGCCGGTTAGCTGCTTGCAAAGCGCGGGCCTGCTCTTCGTATTCGCCGGCAAGAAATTTCTGGGCCGACAGATTGTCCTCCACCTCGCCAAATGCGGTGAGCACGGTCTCGCGATAACTGGCGACGTTCTCTTCATAGACTGCCTTGCTCACCCGCAGTCCGGCGCGCAGTGCTCCGCCTTCGAAGATGGGCAGCGTCAAGGAAGGGCCGACGGACCAAAACCGGCTCGGCCACGCAAACAAGGTTCTGACATTCACGCTTTCAAATCCAGCCAGTCCGCTCAAATCAAGGGTCGGGAAGAAGGCCGCCTTCGCCACGCCGATGTTGGCATTCGCGGCCGCCATGCGGCGCTCGGCGGCGGCAATGTCGGGACGGCGCTCAAGCAGTTCGGAAGGCAAACCCAGCGGAACGGAAGGCGGCAGGTTTGTGAGGCTGCCTTCGGGAATTTCGAAGCTGGAAGCGGGCTGGCCGACCAGCACCGCCAGCGCATGCTGAAGTTGCGCGCGCTGCAAGGCAATCGCCGGCAGTTGCGCCCGGGCTGTCCGCAACACCGTTTCCGCCTGCGCCACGTCCAGATCACTGACGACGCCGCCCGCGCGACGCTCACGGGTCAGCTCCAGCGATTTTTGGAACACTTCGACGGTGGAACGCACGATGGCCTGTTCAGCATCAAGCGAGCGCAGCGTGACGTAGTCGGCCGCCACCTCGGCCTGGACGATCAGCCTGATGGTGCCGAGATCGTCCTCCGTGGCGCGCTCCCGCGCCCGGGCAGCTTCCAAGCTGCGCCGCACGCGCCCCCACAAATCAACTTCGTAATCCAGGCTCAGCGGCACGGTGAGATCATTGAAAGTGTTTCCCTGGCCGAAGGGTTTGCCCGTCCGCAACGCCGGCCGGTTGGCCGAAATGCGCCGTCGCTCATCCACGGTTCCAAGCGTGGCGGCGGGATATTGCGCAGCCCCAGTCACCTCGGTAATCGCGCGCGCCTGCTCAACGCTGGCAAATGCCACCTTGAGCTGCTGGTTTGCCGTTGCCGCTTCTGTTTCCAACCGGTTCAACTCTGGATCGCCAAACATTTCCCACCAATTGCCCTTGGGCAGGTGGGCCTGCGGTTCCGCCACTTTCCAGCCATTGGTTGCCCCGGCATAAGCGGCGGGGATGCGCGTCGCTTCCGGACGTTTATAGTCCGGCCCAACATTCAGGCAGCCGCCCAGCAACACCGTGGCCGAAAACAGCCCGAGGAGCTGTATCCAACCTAGCCGCGACTGGTTTGTGGATCTGGTTTTCATTTCGCAGCCGGGGTCGGTTTTGATTGCGTCACTTGCACCACCATGCCGTTTACCAGTGATTCGGAGGGATTGGTGATGACCCGATCTTCGGAGGTTACGCCGGAAAGAATTTCGACCGTCTGCCCAAAATCACGTCCCACCTGCACCTGGCGCAATTCGACCGTGTTGTTGGTCCCCACGACTGCAACTTGCATGCCTTGGGGGCGGAACAATAAAGTGTTCGCGGGGAGCACCAGCTTGGGACTGGGTTTCATATCAACCAAATGAACCTGCGCGTAACTGCCCGGAAGGATCAGACCCTGGGAATTGTCAGTCTCGAGCTCAACCTGCAGCGTTCGCGAAACTGGCGACACCGCCCCGGAGGTGGTAATCACCTTCGCCGGAAAAACTTTCCCTAGTGCCTCGGAAATCATCAGCTCCGCCGATTGGCCGGGGCCGACGCCGGAAGCACTGGCTTCTGGCACGCGCACGTACACGCGGAGTTTGTTGTCTTGAGCCACTTGGAACAGTTGCTTGCCGCCGCTGCCCGCGATGATCAGATCGCCAATATCCACATTGCGCAGCGTCACCGTTCCGGCAAACGGCGCAATGACGCGTTGGAAGGCTTGCAATTCTTCCAACCGGCGGACATTGGCCATGGCGGCCTGGACATTGGCCTCCGCGACTGCGAGTGCGGCTGCTTTTTCGGCGGCTTCCTGTTCCGAGACGGCGGCCCGCTTGAGGAGGGCCTGCCAGCGGGCGTCGGTTGTCTTGGCGAGTTGGAGGTTCGCCTGGGCCTGAATGAGCTGGGCGCGCGCCTGTTCGAGCTGCTGATTCAACTCGGGCGTGCTAATTTCGGCCAGCACCTGGCCTGCTTCAACATGCGCCCCGATGTCCACAAGCCAGGTTTTCAGGTAACCGCTGACTTGGGCGTAAATGGAAGCTTCCAGCCAGGGCCTGACTTCGGCCGGCAGCATGAGTCCGGCGCCCGGCTTGCCGGGCGCAGGCGAAACGACTGCCACGGTGGTGACAGCCAACTGTTGCGAGTAAGTCTTGGCCGCTTTGCTTTGTCGCCAGTGGGGAATCATGCCGACGAAAAATCCGATGACGAGCACCACCGCCACCACAGCCGCAATGAGCCGGAGGCGGGAAGGCGGCTTTGCAGCCGTCTGATCCGATCGCCCCGGCGCGGACTCTCCGCCCTGGGCTTTCGATTTGTCATCTTCAGGCGAATTCATGTTCGGCGGTGCAGCAGGCTGAATACTACCGGCACAAAAAGCAGCGTGGTGAAGGTGGCGATCACCAACCCGCCGATGACCGCCCGGCCCAAGGGGGCGTTCTGCTCGCCGCCCGCACCCGCCCCCAGCGCCATGGGAATCATGCCGATGATCATCGCCAGCGCCGTCATGAGCACCGGACGCAACCGTTCAATGCCGGATTCCAATGCTGCATCCAGCGGGGCCATTCCCTGCTGAAGATTGCTCCGGGCAAAGGTGACCACGAGCACCGAGTTCGCCGTGGCCACGCCGAGGCTCATGATGGCGCCCATCATGGCCGGGACGCTCAGAGTGGTGTTCGTGACGTGCAACCCCCAGATGACCCCGGCCAGCGCCCCGGTGAGCGCGGTAAGAATAATGAAAGGATCAAGCCAGCTTTGGAAGTTGACTACCAGCAACAGGTAGATGAGCACAACGGCCGCAATCAGTCCGAGGCTCAAGCCAATGAAACTGGAGCGCATGGTGTCAACCTGGCCGCGGATCTGTATGGAACTGCCGGCTGGCAGTTCCTTTTCTGTCTGGCTGATGAGTGGTTGAATGTCCTTCATCACTCCGCCCAGATCCCGGCCGCTTACCGCGCCATAGACATCAATCACCGGAATGACACCGTAATGGGAGAAAATGGGCGGGCTGTTGGTGCGCGAATAAGCAGCCAGATTGGCGAGCAGTTGGACGTTGCCGCTGCCCGGCGCGCTCGCGTTCACCGGCATGGATTCGAGGGCGGACAACGAATCCATCCGGTACTGCGGTGTCATGACGCTCACCAAATATTGCACCCCCACGCGAGGATCCACCCAGTAGGTGGGCTGGGCCTGGCCGCTGCCGGTCAGGCTCAGCATCACCGCGCCAGCCACATCGCGCTCGGTAAGACCCAGTTCAGCAGCCTTGATCCGGTTGATGGCAAACTCCAAATCCGGCTGGTTGTCCGGCTGCTGCACACGCAAATCCACCGCGCCGGGAACGCCCATGATCTTGGCTGCGAGTTGCATGGCGACCTGCCGGTTGCCGGCCTGATTGCGACCGACGATTTGAATGTCAATCGGCGCAGGCAGGCCGAAGTTGATCGTCTGAGTGACAATATCGGCGGGCAGAAAATAAAAAGTGGTGCCGGGAAACTCACGCCTGAGCAGGACGCGCAAACTGCGCACATACTCGGCGGTGGGCTTATGGCCCGGGTTGAGCGACACCAGGATGTCCGCATCCGCCGACCCAATCACCCCGCTGGAATTGAAACTGAGGTTGATGCCCGAAACCGGCAGCCCGATGTTGTCGAGCACACCTTGAAAATCTTTGGCCGGAATTTCACGCCGGATCGCGGCTTCAACCTGGTCAACGAGCACGGCGGTTGATTCAATGCGCGTCCCGGTGCGGGCCCGCACGTGCAGCTCAAACATCCCGGCATCCACCGTCGGAAAAAAATCCTGTCCCAGCAGCGGAACCAGCAACCACGAGCCGAGGCAAAAAGCCAGAAATACGATCGCAAAGGCAATCCGGTGCGCCAACACCGTCCGGAGCAAATTCCCATACCCGCGGCGGAAGCGCTCGAAACCATGTTCGAAATGATGCTGCAAGGCAATGAGCGGGTACAAAATTCGGGAAATGATAGAAGGACGCCGCCGGGGGCGCTGCCCAGGGTTCGGCGCAGGCTTGGGTTGATCATTCTGCCCTGGGCGTTTTACGTTCCGTTCGAAATACATCACCAATGTCGGCACCAGCGTGCGGGACAACGCGTAGGAAGCCAGCACCGCGAACACTACCGCTTCCGCCAATGGCACAAAGAGATAGCGTGCCACACCGCTGAGCAGGAACATCGGCACAAAGACAATGCAGATGCAACTGGTGGACACCAGGGCCGGCAAGGCGATCTCGCCCGCGCCCTTGAGGATGCCGTCTTCCAGCGTCCCTCCCGCCTGCAGATGACGTTCAATGTTCTCGATGGTCACGGTCGCGTCATCCACCAAAATGCCCACCGCCAGCGCCAGCCCGCCGAGTGTCATCAGGTTGATCGTTTCGCCCACCACGCTCAACATGGTCAACGAGGCCAGAATCGAAAGTGGAATCGAGATGGCGATGATGAGGGTGCTCCGCCACGAGCCAAGGAACAGCAGGATCATGGTCGCGGTCAGGGCCGCCGCAATCAGCATTTCCCGCACGACACCGGAAATGGCGGCGCTGACAAAGAGGGACTGATCGGCGAACTGCTTTACCTGCAGGGAACCGGTGACCGTCTTCTGAATGCGGGGCATAGCCGCCTTGACTCCGCTGGCGACCTGAAGCGTTGATGCAGATCCCGTCTTAAATATGCTCAACAGCGCGCTGGGCACTCCGTTCAGCCGGACCATGTTCTGCTGGGGCAAATAACCGGAATGGACCTGCGCCACATCACTGATGAGAATTACCGCCCCGCCCACCACCTTGATCGGCAGGTCATTCAGCCGGTCAAGCATCCGCGGGCTGGTATTCAAATCAACGTTGTATTGCGTCGTGCCGATTTTTGCCACGCCGCCGGGAAAGACCAGGTTTTGCGCGCTGATCGCGGAGACAACGTCCGAAGGTGCAATGTTAAATGCCTCCAGACCTTTCAGGTCCAGATCCACCGAAACCACCCGCACCTCGCCCCCGTATGGCAGCGGGATGCTGACTCCGGGAACGCTGACCAGCCCGACTCGTACTTGGTTGAGCGTGAGGTCATAGATTTCCGCCTCGGATAAAGAAGTGCTGCTGATGCCATACTCGAGAATCGGAACGGTGGAAGCGCTGTACTGAAGAATCTGGGGCGGGGTCGTTCCCGGCGGAAGCTGTTTCAGGATGGTTTGCGATACGGATGTGATCTGTGCCACGCCTTGGACCGGGTCGGAGCCCTGCTGAAAAAAAACCTTGATGACCCCCACGCCAT
>JAQGPB010000528.1 GCA_028293265.1 Pedosphaera sp.
GATGACAATATCATACGAGTTTTCCGCCTGCGAAAGTACTTCGAGCAATGGCCGCGAAAAGGCGCGATAACCGGTTTGATACTCGGAGAGCTTGGCGACAAGCAGGAAGTTTTCCGCCGCCGTGAGGAACCGGTTTGAAATATATTTCCAAACTGGCATGCCGCCTTTCAAGGCATACCCGCCCAAAATCCGGCTCCCCAGCACGCAGGGATGCAGGTCATTGCCGATGATTGAAACCATCGCGGGGATCAGCTTCGGCGTGTACTGGTAGTCGGGATGTATCATGATGACGATGTCCGCGCCTTCCTCCAACGCGAGCCGGTAACAGGTTTTTTGGTTGCCGCCGTAGCCTTTGTTCCTGGGATGGACATGCACCTTGACTCCCGGCAGCGTGCGAGCGACGGAGGCGGTTTCATCCTTGCTCCCGTCATCCACGAGAATTACGAGATCCACAAGCTGCTGCTCCATTACTTCAGCGTAAGTCTGGCGCAGCGTCTTGGCGGCATTGTAAGCCGGCATCACTACGACCACTTTTTTATTATGAAACATGCAATGTTTTTCGACCTGGCCACCCGGTGCGGGAATCGCCGCACCCTTCGGCCAGAGACCGTGCCTGAAACGATGCCCCTTTGAGAAGCTCAAAATCTGTTCCGGCCAGGCTGTGGGAGCCCAAGCCGACCGGTACAGGCCGAATAAATCCCAAGCGCGTCGCAATGATTAGAGGTTTGCATTCGCATCGTTATATTTGACAGGATATAACGACTTGTGATAAGACCTGCGCTCGTGAAAGGCGAGTTGACCCACCGATGCCGCGCAGGTTGCCGGGCGTTTACGCTCGTCGAATTGCTCGTGGTCATTGCGATCATCGGTGTTCTCGCCTCCCTGCTGCTGCCGGCCCTGGCCAGAAGCAAGGCCAAAGCCCGTGCCACCCAATGCTCCAGCAATCTCCACCAATGGGGGCTGGCGTATCGGATGTATGCCGATGACAACGATGATTTTTTGCCACGACGCGGGCAAGGAGTCCAGACATTGGTCCAGATTGACCGGCCCGCCGACTGGTTCAATGCCCTGCCCCCTTATTTCGAGCTCTCCTCGTTTCAAGGAATGGTCACGAACAATTTCAAACCGGTCGCACGCAGCCAGTCAGTCTTTATCTGTCCGGCTGCAGACGATCCCGGCGGAACTTATTTTCTGCCTTACGGCATGAACATGAATCTTTCGCCGTGGAATCTGCCGCTGGCGACCAGATTCAGCGAGGTGGTGAAACCCTCATGCGTGGTGGCGATGGCCGATGCGCCCGGCCCATATGCCTCAACCTACCCTTCCGCCCACCCTTACGGCATCGTCGCGCGTCATTCGGCACGGATCAATCTCCTATTCCTCGCCGGACAGGTGCAATCCTTCGACGGCAATTACGCGGGCTGCGGCGTGGGCGATCTGCATAGGCCCGACGTGCTCTGGCTTACCGGTACTGCGAGCGATGCCACCGCTGTTAATTATTAACCACAATTAAATGAGTCTTGAAAAATAAAATCTCAAACTGGCTGTCCTTGCTTTTGTTGTTCCTCGCCTTGTCATGCCGCCACAAGGCCGAAGTGGCCACCGATCCAAAGGTGGTTCGTTGCGCCGTCATTGGCGGCATGACCATGACCGGGCTATGGCCTGAGATTGCCAAAAGGTTCGAAGCGGAAAGCGGCTATCGGATTCAACTCGTTGCGACCGGCCCACGACCTGAACTGGATAAAGCCATGCGCGAGGGCAAAGTGGACCTCCTCACGATGCATTCCGGGGACATCACCACTGACCTCGTGGCTGACGGATTCGGCATCAACATGCGTCCATGGACGCGCAATGAATTGTGCATTCTCGGTCCGCTGAGTGATCCCGCCCACGTCCGCGGCATGACCAATGGGGCGGCCGCGCTCCGCAAGATCGCCGAGGCCAAAGTCCGGTTTGTGGATTTCCAAGGTATTGGGAGTCGCGAACTCACGCATACCTTGTGGGAGAAGGCCGGTATTGAACCCAAGGGCGATTGGCTCATCCGCGATGACACCGTGTCCAAATGGGACATCCTGCAATTCGCCCGCACCAACAATGCTTACGTGGTGGTTGGCTATATCCCGGCGCGTTTCCAAAAAATGAAGGCGGATGGCATGGAGATTTTGGTCAAAGACGATCCCACCATGCGGCGTCCATTCATCGTGATGGAAGCCAATCCCACGAGATTTCCACAATCCAATCAACCCGGAGCGCGTGCTCTATCTGATTTTTTGCTTTCGGCGAAAGCACAAAATTTTCTCCTCGAATTCGGCAATCAGACCAACGGACCCGGCCCGCTCTTTTTTCCAGTTGAAACCAGCAAACCATAAAAACCAAAATCACAGGAGGCATTCATGAAAAACAAGCCAATCAATATTCTGGCCACGTTAGCATGTGGTCTGTTATCTCTGCCGCACCCCGCCGTTGCGGATACAATTTTTACCATCAACAACAACACCGCCGATGCTTTTTTGGCCACCGGCTCGGCGGGCAATCCCGTTGGCACCGACCTTACCAGCCTGAATTTTGGTGGTGTTGGCACGTTGGCCATTGCGCCGGCTTCCTCCACGAAGGGCGAATTTGACAGCATCATCAAATTCAACCTCGCCGGCGCGGTCAGCCAGTTCAACTCCACCTACGGCGTCGGCAACTGGCAGATCACAGGCTTGACACTGAAATTGGCAAGCAGCTTTGGCACGCAAGGCACGCAACCGGGCAACAACCTTTTCAACACAATCAATGCGGGCAGTTTTGCCCTCCGATGGTTGTCCTACGACAGTTGGGTGGAAGGCACGGGCGGCGGCAACAGTTCGGTAAGCTTCAATTCTATCGCCACCTTGTTCTCCGGCACTCACGATTCGCTTGGCGCCTTTACCTACACACCGCCTGGCAACAATGTGTATGTCAGTTATACCCTCCCGCTGGATGCCGGGTTGGTGACCGATGCGACCGCTGGCGGAGACGTCTCCCTTTACTTCAGCCCGAACGACAATCAGATCGGCTATTTGTTCAACTCCCGAAGCTTTGCCGGAAACACGCCCGAATTCATGGTCCAGGCCGGCGCCGTTCCGGAGCCCAGCACGGTTGCGTTGCTGGCGATGTCGTTCAGCGTCTTTCTTTTCGCGCGCAAAATCATTCACTAAAACAGTAAAGAACCAAAAATTTGCTCCAAC
>JAQGPB010000532.1 GCA_028293265.1 Pedosphaera sp.
AATCGGCATGTTGTTTGCGTCAAAAAATCCAAAGCCCAGGCCGAATAAAATCATGCAGGTGATGGCGAAGCCGAGTGAACCGGCATTGCCCAATCCGACCAACGCGGGTGCACAGAGACCCATGCCAATTGCGGTCACATAGATACGGCCGCGCGGCGTGAAACGCATTGCCCGATCAGCCAGCAGCCCGCCGAGAAGCGCGCCCGCAAAAGAGGCGAAGGTTACATAACCCGTCGCGGACATACCGGCTGGTCCCTGGCGCAGGCTGAAATTCGCCGCCAGAAAGGTAGGCAGCCAATTTTTGACGGCCCAGCCGGGGATGCCCGGCAGCGTGAAATAAATCACCAGGATCAGAAACGCGCCGCTGCCCAACAGCGCCCTCGTTGAACGCCAGAACCTGATGTTTTCCTTTTTGAAATTCTCGTCCGGGTTTGGTCTTTGGGCGTCTCGCAGGGCGAACACGAGAAAAATTGCGTATATGACTCCCGCCGCACCAAACCAGGAAAATGCGTTACGCCACGAACTGCCGTCGGCGATATAGCCGCCCACTCCACCGAGCGCCTGGCCGGCGTAGATGCCGCACATGTGAATGCCAATGGCGCGCGAGCGCGTGGCGCCGGGATGAAAATCGGTGATCAACGCCAGTGCCGCGGGGATGTAGCAGGCCTCGCTCATTCCCATCAATGCGCGGGTCCAGGCCATTTCGCTGAAGGTATGGGCGTGCCCGGTAAACCAGGTCATCAGCGACCAAATGAACAGGCTCAGGATGACCATCCAGCGGCGGTTAAAACGGTCCGCGAGATAACCGCCCAGTGGGCTGAGAAAGGCATAGACCCACATGAAAAGCGCCATGAGAAAACCGAAGTCCGCGTCGTTCGCAATGGTGGGAATGTCAGCGCGAATGGATACCCGCATGGTGGCGACCATCATGCGGTCAAGGTAGTTCAGCAACGCAACGGGAAACAACATGGCGACTACTGCCCACGCATAGAAGGAGGTGCGAGGCAGATTCATTTCAATTCCAGCCCCCAGACTTCCGGCGTTCGATAGCCAGGCTGCGCTTCACCGTTGGGAATCACAGCCATCTTATTCCATACGGCCACCGGCGCAGTCGCCCGCGATAACGGAGAATCGCCAGACTCAGTCCATTGTCTGCGCGCGATTCATAGTAAAGCACTGTTCTGGGAAAACCGGGATGCGCGGATTTGGGCTCGAAATTCACGAGACGCCCATCATCACCGCTGACGATAAGCAATTGATCGCCAAAGTCCGCGGCTGGCGACGGCGCGGCCACGGCCGCCCGGGGCAGGTCCGCAATCCGCTTCCATCCGTGGCCGGGAACAAAACAATAAGCGTCCGTTAAATATTGACGCACGGGTTTGCCTGCCGCGTCTCCCTTCAGTGAAACGCCGCTGAACAAATAAAAATTTCCGTGCAGTGTGCCAGCCACCGAGAGCATCCGCGGCGGTCCGGGCCAGGGATCAAGTTGCCGCCATCCGGCGTTGGCCTTCGACAAATCCAGCGACCAGAAATTATTTAAGGCATTGGTGGCGAACGAAGTGTCAATGCCGCCGGCGATGTAAAGAACGTTTCCCACCACGGCGCCGCAACCATTGGCCAATGGTTGTGGCAGCGGCGGAAACTTTTTAGTCTCGATTTTTCCATCGCGCCAGGTGAGGAGAAATACGTCAGCGAAATGCTGTTGCGCATCCGAACCTCCACAGCACAACACGCCTGAAGAAGTGGTGACGGATATGCCGTAACCCAGCGGGTGAGGCAGCTTGAATCCCGTCAGCCAATGGCCACCGATTCCGGGCAGGATAAAAATGGAATCGTGCCAGACTTTTTGGCCGCCTTCCCAAGGCATCGCATCTGGAAAATTCGCGCCGCCGGCCACGATCAACGCGCCGTGACTGACTCCGGAAAAGGCTCCGGCGAAACCGTGGCGGTCGGGAATGCTTGGCAATTGCTTCCAATCCAATTTTGCGGAATCCGATCTTGCCTGATTGACGGGCATACACACTAGGACGCTTAGCAGTGCGACAATATTACAATAAAAACGAAGATGGACCTGCTGGTTCATTGGGATGCGTGACCTTCATCCAGCCAGGCCACCGGAAACCGCGCCAGCACGATTCTCTCGTATGAATTTTTCTGGCCGCATTCGTACAGGCAGCCGATGGATTTATCCGGCAACACGGTCAGGCAGGAATAAGCGGACGGGCCGTCACACAGCAGCCGGCTGGCGGCCCACGTCCGGCCTTCATCGTAGCTCACGCGCACGGTCATTTTTTCACGTTTGAGACTCGCGGGGTTGGAAAAAATCAACCGGCTTTTTTCGCCATTCTCCGGCCAGGTGCATCGCAACAGGCTGCCCTGGCAAATCGGCTCGGTCAGGGCCGAGTCAAGACGGACCGGTGACCACGTCGCGCCGCCGTCCTGGCTGGTCGCCACCGCGCGCCGATGGCCTTCATGATAGGAACGCATGTTCTGCATCACGGAACCGTCGGATAATTCCGCGACAGTGGATTCGTTGGTTTCCGGTTCCTCAGTGCCGCCAAGCTGCCAGGTTTTGCCGTGATCATCGGAGAAAAAAACGTGCGAGCGGGTCGCCGCATGGGCGGCCGCTTTACCCGCCTCAGAATGATTTGCGGGAATGACGATGCGGCCGGCATGCGGCCCGCGAGTCAGTTGAATGCCGTTGTCCGGGCCCGTCGCATACCAACCCCAATTGGTCATTTTCACGGAGCGGGTGATTTCCTCCGGTGCGCTCCAGGATTTGCCGTCGTCGCTGCTGTGCATGACGAAGATACGACGGCGGTCACGGATTTCCGAAGCTTTGATTACGTTTTCCTTGTCCACGCCGCGGTTCCAGGAGGCGAGCAGCCAGATGATGCCGGTGTCGCGGTCCACCACTGGGGTCGGATTGCCGCAGGTGTTTTCGTCGTCAGACCAGATCAGTTGCTGTGGAGTCCAGGTGTGGCCACCGTCGGTGGAACGCTTGAGCAGCAAGTCAATGTCGCCGGTGTCGCTCTTGCTGTTTTTGCGGCCTTCACAGAACGCGAGGATAGTGCCGTTGGTGGTGACGACGATGGTGGGGATGCGATATGTATGATAACCGTCCTGGCCGGAAACGAAAACGGGCGTCGTTTCGGGGCCGGTTTCAGCGTATGCAGCGGAAGTAAAAGCGCCAGCGACAAGAGAGGCGGCAAGCAGGATTTTCGAGATCAATTTTTTCATCATATAAAAATTTAGCGAGTGCTGAAGGTGGATGGATCCAATATTTCCGGCAGCATTTCGAGCGCAATCGGCTGAAGGCGTTTTGCCTCGGGGAAAGGGATAGAAAAATAGGGCCAGCGCACCCGGGTGCCGATATCAGCCCATCCGCCGATGGCCGCCAGCAATTTATCGAGAGCGAAATTGCTGAAACCATGGACATCCCGGAAGGGAACAATATAACGGTTCATAAAATTCTGAATGCGGTGTTCCAGGTCAACTGCCGCAACCGCCGTGCCGCGCATGGACTCAAACCAAAGTTGCGCACCGCGCGGATGCAGACAAGCGACATTTGAGTAGGAACCATGTGCGCCGAGTTTCAGTCCGGTGGCGAGCTGATGCCCGGGAACGAACACGGATAGTCCGGTCATTTCTGCACGCATGGCTTCATACCACTTCGCATTGCCGCCAGCTACTTTTATCCCGACGATTTCCGGCACTGCTTTTTTCAACCGCCCAAAATCCGCCGGTGCCAGAGCCCGCTTGGCGTGCGTCGGGTTGTACAGGACCAACCCCACTGGGGCGGCGACTTCGGCAAAACACTTTAGCGCGGCGATGGATTCAGAATGGTTCGGCGGCCACCAATCCGGCAGCGTGATCTGGATGGCGCCCGGATTCAGGTCGCGCGCGCGGCGGATGCGTTCGATGGTCAGGTGAGGGCTGACGTGGCAGGCGCCGATTTGGAAAGGCACGCCGGCGCGCTCGCATCGCTCCGCTACCAATCCGCTCAACCGGTCATACTCGGCCTCAGTTTGCGACCAGAATTCGCCGGTCGTGCCGTTGGTGTAGATGCCGTTGACGCCCGCCTCAATCAACGTCGCGATCTGGGTTTCAACGCGCGCCCAATCAATAAAATCATCCGCATTCAGTGGCAGCAACACGGTAGCCCAGTTGCCGGCAATGTCTGTGGCTGAAAGCGGGAGCATCTAAACAAAAATTTGAGATTGACCGAACGCGCGGAAATCCATCATGAAGACGGCGTGCCAGCGAGTGATTTTCCGGTGCGTGCCGCATTCACACCAGGAGCGAGCGGAAACCCGGCGGCTTTCAGTTCGCGTTCGAGCGACTCCAGGGTTTCGGGCGATAAATTTTGCAGCGGCGCGCGAACGGGACCGCAATCATATCCGATCATTTTCATCATGGCCTTGCCGGCGGCGAGACCACCGCGACGGCTCATGACCGCAATGATCTGGATCGCCAGAGATTGAAAATTGCGGGCGGCTTCCATGTCGCCGGCGACGAACGCCTCGATGATGCGGTGATAAACCGGCGCCATGTAATTGTAAGTGCTGCCGACCGCGCCGGGGGCGCCCATTGCGAGGGCGGCTAGAAGAATTTCGTCTCGTCCGAACAAGATGTTGTAGCGGCCATCCTCAAGGTTGAGACAGCGGCTGTAATCCATGAGATTTTCGTGTGTGAACTTGATGCCTGCGAGATTGGGTATGCGCGGGCCGGCAAGTTTCAGAAAATCGTACATCGGCAGATCGGCGCCCGCCATCACCGGGATGTGATAATAATAAAATGGTAGGTTCGGAGCTCCCGCCGCGACTTGCGCGCAGAAATTCACGAGTTGATCCACGTTTGAAGCGCGGAAAAAAGTCGGACCGACCGTGGCAAACGCGTGGGCGCCGATGCGTTCCGCGTGCGCGGCCAGCGTGCGGCTTTCGATAACCGTATGGTGGCCCACATGGACGATGACGCGAAGCGAATTCGCCGCCGCCATCCAATATTCAGCGACCTGTTGCCGCTCATCCATCGAGAGTGA
>JAQGPB010000537.1 GCA_028293265.1 Pedosphaera sp.
CTGGACCCATCTCTACAGCCGTGACGTCCTCTCCAGGCCTGACAAATGGGAGTATCCATGGTTCGCGGCGTGGGACCTGGCGTTCCACATGATTCCCTTTGCGCGCATTGACGGCAAGTTCGCCAAGGAGCAGATCGGCCTCTTTTTGCGCGAGTGGTACATGCATCCCAACGGCCAGATTCCCGCCTACGAATTCGCCTTCGGCGACGTGAACCCGCCCGTCCACGCGTGGGCTGCGTGGCGCGTTTACAAAATCGCCGACCGCAAAGACCAGCGCGACCGGGATTTTCTGGAAAGCGTGTTTCAAAAACTCCTGCTCAATTTCACCTGGTGGGTGAACCGCAAAGACCCGGACGGCAAGAACCTTTTCGCCGGCGGCTTTCTCGGACTGGATAACATCGGTGTTTTCGACCGCTCAAAACCTTTGCCCGACGGCGGCACGTTGCGCCAGTCCGACGGCACGGCGTGGATGGCGTTTTATTGTGGCACCATGCTGGCCATCGCGCTGGAACTGGCCCGCAACGGCGGCGGCAAGGTGCGCACGGCCTACGAGGATATGGCGTCAAAGTTTCTGGAACACTTCGTGCAGATCGCCGACGCCATGAACACCCTCGGCGGCACGGGACTCTGGGACGAGGCCGACGGATTCTATTACGACCAGATCAAAATCAACGGCGAAATCGTCCCGCTCAAGACTCGCTCGCTGGTCGGTGTGATGCCGTTGATCGCGGTGGAAATTCTGGAGGAGGAAAAGATCAAAGGCCTGCCCGGCTTTTACAAGCGCTACCAATGGTTCAAGAAACACCGCAAAGACCTCAAAAACCACATTTCTCATTGCGAATTGCACGCGGAAAATTCGCACCAGCACTGCCTGCTGGCCATCCCTTCGCGTGAGCGGTTGGCCAAGATGCTGCGTTATGTGCTCGATGAAAATGAGTTTCTTTCACCCTACGGCATCCGCTCCGTTTCCAAATACCACAAGGACCATCCCTACATTTTCGAAGCCGGCGGCACGCAAAATCGCGTGGACTACGAGCCGGGCGAATCCACAACCGGGCTTTTCGGCGGCAATTCCAACTGGCGCGGGCCAGTATGGTTTCCGATCAACTATCTGGTGGTCGAGGCTCTCGAACGCTACAGCCATTTTTATGGCGATGATTTCAAGATCGAATGCCCCACCGGCTCCGGCAAGATGATGAACCTCCGCGAGGTCGCCCACGAAATCGCCTCGCGGCTGGCCAAGATTTTCACACCGGACAACTCCGGCCAGCGGCCCTGTTTTGGCGGCGACACTCGATTTTCGCAAGACCCGTATTGGAAAAATCTCGTTTTGTTCCACGAATATTTTCACGGCGACACCGGCCGCGGCCTTGGCGCGAATCACCAGACCGGTTGGACGGCCCTGGTAATCCGCCACTTCGAGGACCTCGGCCGCAAACGCGACAAGGATGCCGCGCCCCCCAAAAAATAAAAATTATGACCGGTTCAGTGCGCTCAGCACGGCGCGAACCGACGCAAACTCAATGTTCGTGTCCACTCCCGCGCCCCAGCGCGTGCGGCCATCGCCATGTTTGATCTGAATGTAAGCAATGGCCGAGGCTTCCTCTCCCGAACTCAAGGCATGTTCGCTGTAATGCATGATTTCAAAACGCGGCACGCCTGCCTTGCCGAACCCATGCACCAGTGCAGCCAGCGGACCGTTGCCTTCCCCCGCAAACTCCACCGGCTTCCCGTCGCGCAACAACTGCGCCCGGCAACGCACCGCTCCGTTGCGGCTCTCGGTGTCAAACTGCTGAAGCTGCCACGGTGCATTGCGCTCAATGTATTCGCGCCAAAACATCGCTTTCAATTCCGTGCCGCTGACTTCGCGGCCGATGCGGTCCACTTCGTCATTTGCGATGGGCCCAAACTCGCGCTGCATTTCCTTGGGCAGTTCGATGCCAAATTCGCTTTCCAGCAGATAAGCCACACCGCCCTTGCCCGACTGGCTGTTGACGCGGATGACCTCGTGGTATTCGCGCCCGATGTCGCTCGGATCAATCGTGAGATACGGCACGTCCCATGGTTCGCCCGCCTGGCGCTGCTTCCACTCCGTCAAACCCTTGCGGATGGCGTCCTGATGCGATCCACTGAACGCCGTAAAAACCAATTCGCCCGCATAGGGTTGTCGTTCCGGGACTTTCATGCCCGTGCAACGCTCATAAGTCTCGCGGATTTTGTTGAGCTTGGAAAAATCAAGCTGCGGATCAATCCCGTGCATGTAAAAATTGAGCGCGACTGTCACAAGGTCGAGATTGCCGGTGCGTTCGCCATTGCCGAAGAGGGTTCCCTCCACGCGGTCTGCGCCCGCGAGCAATCCCAACTCAGTCGCCGCCACGCCGGTGCAGCGGTCGTTGTGCGTGTGCAGGCTGATGACGAGCGCATCGCGGTTTTTGATGTTGCGGCACATCCATTCGATCTGGTCGGCATTGACATTCGGCATCGCGACTTCCACGGTGTCGGGCAGGTTCAAAATCATTTTTCGCTGCGGCGTCGGCTGCCACACCTCCATCACCGCTTCGGAGATTTCCTTGGCGAATTCCACTTCCGTGGCGCTGAAACTTTCCGGCGAATACTGAAGCATTACTTCCGTTCCCTTGAGCCGCGGCAACCGCTCCTGGATCATCTGCGCCCCGCGCACCGCCATCTGCTTGATCTGCTCCTTCGACATGACGAACACAACCCGTCGCTGCGCCGGGGATGTCGAGTTGTACATGTGGATGATCACTTTCTTCGCGCCGGCAAGGGACTCAAAGGTGCGCTCGATCAAATCCTCCCGCGCCTGCACGAGCACCTGCAACCAGACATCGTCCGGCGCGCGCTGTTCCTCGATCAGACGGCGGTTGAACGCAAATTCCGTGTTCGACGCCGAGGGAAAGCCCACCTCGATCTGTTTGAAGCCGCATTTGACGAGGGCGTTGAACAGTTCAAGTTTCTGGCTCACGTTCATCGGCACGGCCAGCGCCTGGTTGCCGTCGCGGAGATCCACGCTGCACCATTGCGGCGCGCGGGTGTGGACATGGTTGGGCCATTGGCGGTCCGGCAAGCGGACCGGCGGAAACGCACGATATTTTTTGGACGGGTCTTTGAGCATGATGGTCTGGTCTGGTTATGGCGGCGGCGTTTCAGTTTGGCAAAACAAAAAACCCCACCGCCGGTTTGGCAGTGGGGTTTGGGAAATTCTGGTGAACGACTCAAAACCCGCCTGCCGCGCCGCATAGCAGCAGCGCGTTCAGCAGCAGTCGGGCATTTAAATTGCCATTCACAGCCTTACCAATAGCCGATTCGATGTTTTTGGTCAAACGGAATTTTTGTGTCAACCCATGTATATTTTATCTGGCCGGATGCGGATGACTGTTCTCGATTCAAATATCGAATGCGCGCGAAAGATTCAGGGTTTTGTTTTTCAGATATTTGCGTAGATGGGATGCTTGCTCACTTTGGATAATCGGCAACTCATAAAGATCTTCCCAAGTGCGACGACAAAAACGAACTCCATCCCCCGACAAATGTTGTTTGAAGAGCTCCTCGCTGTTCACCAATTGATTCGTCTGCTCGTGTTTGACTGCATCGCGTCTCACCAAATTAACTACGAAAGGCTATTCTACTTCCGATGCGAGCCAATGGGCAAAAATCACGTTTCGGCACAATTGTTCCAGAACTAAATTGCCTGTTTGTTTAGAAATCCATTTACGGTTCAGTGGGTCCGGGGCATTTTCCTTGCAGCGATAACGCGAGAGAAAATCGACGACCGAGCCAAATCGTTTTCCCTTTTCTTTGCCCGCAAAAGTACCATTCGGTGAACCAAATTTTGCTTCGATGAGAACGATAGCCTGCCCCGGAACCCGGAGAATGATATCCGGTTCAGTCTGAATGGCTAATTTTTCTTCGAGCACATTTCTGATAGTTACGAGATTGAGCCATTGAGGGCCGGTAGCTCCTATGCGGTTACCCCAAAGATAGAGTTCAGGTTCTGCCATAGGTGAGATGCCAGTAAATTTTACGAAAGCATCTTTCAGAGTGTTTAGCGCATATAAGCTGACGAAGACGTTCCAGGTCAAAGCATCTTCGCTGGTTTCATAGCCAAGTCGCCATTTTTCGACTTTCTTCATGTGTGCCAAGCCTTCCTGTCCGATAATAAAATTTCTCTTTGGATCTCGAAAAATGTAAGTCGGCTTCTTGGACATGCTGATGCCGTGCTGTTGGCAAAAGTTTTCAGCAGCCTGCTTTTGCCCTCCTTTTCTTTTGGCAAGCCACCCTTCGCAGCCTTCAACGCAGCATTGTATATGTTCGCTTTGGATAAGGGCGTCTGACATGCCAATGGCATATCGGCAGGCTGCGTTTTTCTTAAGATCAGAGATGCCGTACGGAAGATGATTACTCCAAAGAAATCCATTCATGCTTTCCATGAGGGCATCATGAGTGCCGTGCCAAGAGGTGTCAAATTGTCTCATTCAGCCAAATCCCGTGCGAAACTTAGACATGCGAAAACATCTTCAGCCCTCAATTCAGGAAACTCCTGAATGATAGCATAGGAATCGTGTCCTGCGGCAAGGTAGCCAAGAATGAGCGAGGCTGGAATGCGCGTTCCGCGAATGCATGGCTTGCCACGAAGGATTCGTGGGTCGGTGATAATATGTTCACGCCAGTCCATGCCCCGAAATAATCGCCGCGCCTAGCTCGGAATGGTTGGAGAGTTCCTCGTGCATCGTGCTGGGACACAGATCAATTCCGCCGGGCCATTCCACACAGCCAAAATCCGGGTTCACGACCACGGCATCGAACACGTGTGGCTCAAGCAGCTTCAAAAACACACCGCCGCGTCGTTGAGGCTCGACAGAAAAAATACCATTTACGCCATCAGAAAAGGCGATGTCCAATCGGTATCCTGGCAGCGGCTTGGCCGAAATGATCCTAATCATAACACTATATTACTCCAACGGCGCAATTTTGGAAGGCGGTTGATTGGTGCTGGCCAGTTCCCATGCTTGTCGCAATTCCGCCCGATGCAGTGTGGCCCATTCGAGAATGAGCGCCACTGCGCGGCGGCTCATTTGCCCTTCAATGACTTCAAGCGTTTCAATGCTCACCTGAACTTCCTCATTTTGGTAAACGGCATGAAAGTGCGGCGGTGCATGATCGCCATAAAACATGCGAATGATAATGCCGTAAAATCGGCTGAGTTCGGGCATAGTCCAAAATCACCCCAAAAACGCCGCATGCACCGCTTTCATCGCCTGTTCGCCTTTGGCCAGTTCGATGACGACTGAGATCTTGATTTCGCTCGTCGAAATCATGTCAATGTTGATGCTCTCGTGCGCGAGGGTTTCGAACATCTTGGCCGCCACCCCGCTGTGGCTGCGCATGCCGACGCCGACGATGGAGAGCTTGCCGATCTTCTCGTCGGCAATTGCTTCGCGGTAATCAATCTCGCCCTTCAAGCCGTCAATCACCTTGCGAGCCTTGAGCAGGTCGGGCTTGTCAATGGTGAAGGAAAGGTCGGTCGCCGGCTTGCCCGCGCCATGGCTGATGTTTTGCACGATCATGTCCACATTGATGGCGGCATCGGAGATCGCCTTGAAGATGCGCGCCGCCACGCCGGGGATGTCCGGCACCGCCACGAGGGTGAGCTTGGCCTGGTTTTTATCGAGCGAGACGCCGCGAATGACGACGTCCTCCATGTTCTGCGTTTCTTCTTTCACAATGGTTCCTGGGTTGTCGTTCAGGCTGGAACGAACTTCAAAGACGACGCCAAATTTCTTGGCGAACTCGACCGAGCGCGATTGCATGACCTTGGCGCCGAGGCTCGCGAGTTCGAGCATTTCGTCGTACGAAATCTCCTCCAGCTTGCGCGCGCCGGGCACGATGCGCGGATCGGCGGTATAAACTCCGTCCACGTCCGTGTAAATCTGGCAAAGGTCCGCCTTCAACGCCGCTGCCAGCGCGATGGCGGTCAAATCGGAGCCGCCACGACCGAGCGTGGTGATGTGCCCGGCGGCAGTCTGGCCTTGGAATCCCGCCACGATCACCACGTTGCCGCTGTCCAGCAACGCATGGACCTGCTTGGGCAGGATGGTCTGGATTTTGGCCTTGGTGTGAACGTTATCGGTGAGAATGCCCGCCTGCGAACCGGTCAGGGAAGTCGCCGGGATGCCCAGCGAATGCAGCGCCATGGCGGTCAGCGCGATGGTGGTTTGCTCGCCGGTCGCCAGGAGCATGTCCATGTCCCGTTCGCTCGGCAACGGCATGATTTCGCGGGCGAGCTTGATGAGGTTGTCAGTCACG
>JAQGPB010000540.1 GCA_028293265.1 Pedosphaera sp.
TCCCGTGGCAATATCGCAAACGCGGAAACGACATGAATGCGATCAATCTGGCCGCAGATACGAGCCAGTTGAAACCGCCGATGGTCACCGACATTCCCCGGCTGCGCGCAGGCCAGGTCGGCGGCCAATTCTGGTCCGTCTATATTCCCCCAACGATGTCCGGGTCCATCGCGGTGCGGGCGGTGCTGGAGCAAATTGATGACGTGCACCAGATGATGGCCCGCTGGCCGGAAACGTTCGAACTGGCGCGCACAGCGGCCGATATCGAGCGGATTCAGCGCTCCGGAAAAATCGCCTCCATGATCGGCATGGAAGGCGGCCATTCCATTGACAATTCGCTCGCCATCCTGCGCATGACCTACGATTTGGGCGCGCGTTACCTGACCTTGACTCATACCAAAAATGTGGATTGGGCCGATTCCGCCAATGACGAACCCAAGCACCACGGCCTGACTCCGTTTGGCGAGGATGTCGTGCGCGAAATGAACCGCCTCGGCATGATGGTGGACCTGTCGCACGTCTCGATCGAAACCATGAAGGCAGCCTTGAAAGTTTCCCGCGCACCGGTGATTTTTTCCCATTCCTGCGTTCGCGCGCTCTGCGACAATCCGCGCAACGTGCCCGATGAAATCCTCCGCCAGATGCCCGCCAACGGCGGCATCGTGATGATCACCTTCTATCCCGAGTACTTGACAGAACGGGCGAACAAACTTTACGCCGACGAGCACATGGAAAAGAAACGGCTGGAAAGAGTTTTCACCAACTCTCCCGAACAGGTGAAAATTGCGCTCGATGCCTGGGGCCTGGCGCATCTTCATCCAGCCCCCGCCACCTTAAGCGACGTTGCCGACCACATTGACCATGTTCGCAAAATCGCCGGCATAGACCATGTCGGCGTTGGCGGCGACTACGAAGGCTTCGACGGGCCGCCCATAGGCATGGAAGATGTGTCGTGCTACCCGGCGTTGATGGCCGAATTGCTGCGGCGCGGTTACACCCGAGAGGAGATCAAAAAAGTTTCCGGCCAGAACATCCTGCGCGTATTCCGCCAGGTAGAGGAAGTCGCCGCAAAACTGCGCCGGGAAGCCGGGCGTTCCTCTAAATGAATTCCCGAAACTACCAGCAAAGCTTCGGACTTGAAGTGATGTTAGTCCTCGCGATCATCGCGCGACCTGCGGCCGCGCGTGAGAATCAGACCGACAATCAGCCCCAAGCCGAGGGCAATGCCGATCGCCTGATAGGGATTCTCCCGGACCGCGCGGTCCGTGGTGCGCACGTACTCGGTGGCCTTCTCCCGGCCCGCCTCCCAGTAGGTGGCCAGGCGATTTTGGATCTCCTCGCCGGTCTCCTGCAAATTCTCCATCGTATCCTCCGCCTTCTCCCTCATCGCGCTCGTTTGTGATTTGGCATCCATATGACTTTTCTCCTTCGCAATTTTGCAATGATGTCCAACGACCCGCCCATCGGGTCGCCCGCGGTTCGAAGAAAGAATAACCCCTGCAGCGGCGGATGGTATGGGGTGTATTGCCTAACAGCACCGGCAAGCCAGACCGTGTTACGGAGGAGCGGCTCCGAATGCCGCAAAAATTCGCCCCCCGCCACTGTCTCTTCTGATTCTGATCAGAAGAGACAGAGAGGGAGGCTGGCGGTTAGCGTTTCTTGCCGGCGACTTGCTTGTCGGCCGTGGCTTGTTTTTTCTTCTGGTCAGCGCTGCTCGCCATTGCGGATTTCTGACTGTTTTTTTTCTGGTTCGCCTTCGGGGATTTGTCGCCCATGATATTTTGGTTTTCTTATGTGGTTGATTCACCTGCGGCATGCTTAGTTTCACCGAAGGGGAGCGCATTATGCGGCGCAGAATGATGATTGTAAATGCTTATCGCACAAATCCGTGCGTGAAAGTGCCAGATGAGGCTGAAAATATACCGAGAATGGCATGTTTTCGAATGCTTGGGACGCTATTGGCGGCGACACTGGCTTTTGATATGATTCGCGGTATCTGATGAACAAGATAGTCAATATTGCTGCTTACAAGTTCGTTTCCTTGCCTGACTTGAGGCTGTTGCGCGCTCGGTTGCTGGCCTTGTGCCGGGGCTGGGAACTTAAGGGCACAATTCTTCTCAGTGCGGAGGGCATCAACCTGTTTGTCGCCGGGGAAGCGGAGAAGATTAATCTGCTGCTCGCGGAGTTGCGAAGTTGGCCGGGCTTGGCGGATTTGCAACCGAAAGTGAGCGAGACGGATCATCAGCCGTTTCGGCGGATGTTGGTGCGGGTCAAAAAGGAAATCATCGCATTCGGCGTCGAAGGGATTGATCCGGCACAGCGGACTTCGCCCAAACTCGCCGCGAAAACGCTCAAGCAATGGCTTGATGAAGGCCGGCCAGTTACATTGCTCGACACGCGCAACGATTATGAAGTGAAGCTCGGCACCTTCAAAAATGCGCTGCCCATCGGAGTGGGTCATTTTCGCGAGTTTCCCGAGGCAGTGCGCAATTTGCCGGCGAAGCTGAAGGAACAGCCAATTGTGATGTTTTGCACCGGCGGCATCCGTTGCGAAAAGGCGGGGCCGTTCATGGAGCGCGAGGGTTTCAAGAATATTTTCCAGCTTGATGGCGGCATTTTGAAATATTTCGAGGAATGCGGCGGCGCGCATTACGAGGGCGAATGTTTTGTTTTCGACCAACGGGTGGGTGTCGACCCGAGCCTGCAGGAAACGGATTCCACGCAATGTTTTCGCTGCCAGACTCCGCTGACCGATGCGGAACAGGCGGACAATCGTTACGTGTCGGGCCAGTCGTGCCCTTATTGCTTCAAGACTCCCGTCGAACAAATGGCGCAGAACATCGCGCGCCGTCATGAAGCCATTCGCCGCGCCATCTCGCCGCTGCCGGGCAGCCAGCCGTATGATAATTTCAAGGCCATCAGCGTGCCGCAGGATTGCGATGGCAGAACGCTGGTGGAGGCACTCTGCCGGGTGGTCAAACATGTGCCGCAAACAACATGGGAAGCGGAATGTGGGCGCGGATTGGTTCTCGATGCAAAGCATGAAGCCGCCGTCGCGACGCGCATTGTTCACACGGGAGAGCGTTACCGCCATAAGTTCCCAAACGTGACCGAACCAGATGTGAACGGGCAGGTGGAAATCTTGCACGAAGACGAGGCGCTGGTGGTGTTGAACAAACCCGCGCCTTTGCCGATGCATGCGGGAGGAAGATTTTCCCGCAACACGCTGCAGCACATTCTCAATGAAGTGTATCGCCCGCAAAAGCCGCGTCCGGCGCACCGGTTGGACGCCAACACGACGGGCGTGATTCTCGTGACACGCACGCGGCATTTTGCCGGCCGGCTGCAACCGCAATTCGCGCGCGGTCAGGTGGAGAAGCTTTATCTGGCGCGCGTGCAAGGCCAACCGCCGGAGGATGTGTTCAGTTGCGATGCGCCAATCAGCGCCGACTCGGGACAACTGGGTGCGCGCGACGTGGACTTTGATTCCGGTCTGGCGGCCCGGACAGAATTTCGCGTGCGCCGAAGAAACACCGATGGCACGGCTTTGTTGGAAGCGCGGCCCTTGACCGGCCGCACGAACCAGATTCGCGTTCATCTCTGGCACCTGGGATTTCCAGTTTGTGGTGACACGGCTTATCTGCCCGGCAAAAAAATAGGTGACATCCAAACGCTGCGCGTCGGCAATCCGCCTTTGTGCCTGCACGCCTGGAGAATCGCGTTCGAGCATCCCTTGACCAGGCAACCGGTGGAATTTGTCGCCCCGCCGCCGCACTACCTCGGGAACGAGCCGTAGTTATTGAACTCTCGCCTTTTGAATTTCTTCAGGAGCAAGCAGGGTGGCGTGTTTGAGCAGGCGGCAGAATTCCTTCTTGCTGACGTGGTGATGGGACCCCTTGCGGGTGGCCAGATTTTTGAAAGTCTTGTATTGGACTTCCAATCGTTCCACATGGACAACTTGAAAATAAGCATCGCCCTGGTTCCAAATCTGACCTTGCAACAGTTTCACAGAGGAACTTTAGGCATTGCGGAATGGGAAAGCAAATGCCAATGCGACAATGGGCCACGCCAGTTGAAGCTTGGCGAACTGGACAACGTTGATTATTTTAAAGCGTGCCGATTTTTTACGAGTGCCAGCGTTGCACAGCTTGTTGCCGGTGGCCGGGACAGGTGCGCTTGACAGACGCGGAGATCACGCGTCTGGCGGAGTTCAAGGGATTGAGTGAGTTTGATTTTATCCAGGAGTTCACGCGGCTGAGGCAGGACAAGCAGGGACTTGCGCTGAAGGACAAGCCGAACGGCGAATGCATTTTCCTGGCAGGCAATGATTGTTCCGTGCAACCGGTCAAACCACAGCAATGCCAGGATTTTCCGAATTTGTGGAATTTTCCGGGATTCGAAAAAATCTGCCATGCAATTCCCAAATTGGTGAGCGAGGAGGAATACGTGCGGTTGATCGAAAGGGCAACGAAGGTTTGAGGTCAGCCCAACTTGTCACCCGGCTTGAGGGGATGGCCGGTGAGGAATTCCTGGGCAGACATGCGCCGACCGCCTTCGCGTTGCAATTGCAGGAGACGCAAGGATTGCTGGCCACAGGCGACGAGGATGCCCGATTTGTCGGCCTGCAAAATTTCACCAGGCTGACCGGAACGGTCCGCGATCTCAGCCTGCCAGATTTTAAGCAAGTGAGAGTGCGGTTGGCCGGGTAAATGTGTAAAGACACCGGGCCAAGGCGTAAAAGCACGGGCGCGGTTCCAAAGCGCCTGCGCCGGCTGTGTCCAATCAAGGCGGCCATCTTCCTTGGCGATTTTTCGGGCGTAGGAGATTCCTTCGGTCGGTTGTGGATGGAGAATTATTTTTCCCGCGATGTGCTCGCGAATCGTGGGCACGAGCAGCGCTGCTCCAAGCTGTGCCAGGCGATCATGCAGGGTCTGAGAATTATCTCCGACGTGAATGGGGGTCGTTTGTTGCGTGAGAATGTCACCGGTGTCGAGGCCGGCATCCATTTTCATGATGGTGACGCCGGTTTCGGATTCGCCGTCGAGGATGGCCCATTGGATGGGCGCAGCGCCGCGGTATTTGGGGAGGAGCGAAGTGTGGACATTCAGGCTGCCAAAGGGCGGCAAGTCGAGCATGGCTTGTGGCAGAATCTGCCCGTAAGCCGCGACCACAATCAAGTCCGGCTGAAGCTGGCGCAATTCTTCGATGAACTCCACCTTGCGCGCGCGCTCGGGTTGCAAGACTGGCAACCGCAGGCTTAGGGCGGTTTCCTTTACGGGTGAGGGTTGAAGTTTTAAATCGCGTCCCTTGGGCCGGTCAGGCTGGGTGACGACAGCAGTGATCAGGAAATCCGGCTGCTGTGCCAATGCCACCAAACTGGCGCAGGCCAGTTCAGCGGTTCCCATGAAGATGATACGGAGAGCGGACATTCATTGCGTTCAACCGCGTAGCAGGCGACGAGGTTTGGGCGGACGCGATGCCGGGACGAGGCTGACGGGCGGGCCGGTGACTTCACGTTCACCGAGCGAGGTCGCACACTGGGAGCAAAGATATTCGTGAAGTTCGCCGGTCGGCAAAACCAGCAGGAGTTTTTCCCGAACCGGCTGGGAACGCTTGCATTTGGGGCAATACAACTCACTGGCGGTAAAGGCTCCAAATTGTTGTGGCATGAGAACAGTCGTTAAATTTTCGTGATGTGGCGCAAGATGTCGAACAACACCTTGGCGGGCGTCTG